>JAUWDP010000293.1 GCA_030608725.1 Candidatus Bathyarchaeota archaeon | reverse complement strand
GGATATAGTTTCGACGGGCCCCGGTGAATCATGATTGTCAGACCTTAAATAAGACGCCTAATCCGATCTACGCTGATAGGACCCCATGAGGATAGCCGTAGTCGACAAGGATAGGTGCCGCCCGGAAAAGTGCGACCTAGTCTGCATCAAGTTCTGCCCCATGGTCCGCACCCGGAAGGAGGCGATACGCCTCGGGAAAGACGGGAAAGCATACATCTCAGAGCTTCTCTGCAGCGGCTGCGGCATCTGCGTCCGCAAGTGCCCCTACGACGCCCTCCGCATAGTCAACCTCCCGGACGAGCTCGAGTCCGACCACATCCACCGCTACGGCCCCAACCAGTTCACCCTCTACCGCCTCCCCGTTCCCAGGGGAGAAGCCGTCATCGGCCTCCTGGGCAGGAACGCCATCGGCAAGTCCACGGTCCTCAACATCCTCTCCGGCAACCTCATCCCAAACCTGGGCAACCACGGGAATCCCCCCACGAAGGAGGAGATCGTGGAGCGCTTCTCAGGGCTCCCCCTCCACGGCTACCTGGAGAACCTCTACGGCAACGGCTCCAAGGTCGCCTACAAGCCCCAGTACGTGGACCAGATACCCAAGGTCGTCAAGGGGAAGGTGGGGGAGGTCCTCGAATCCAGGGACGAGAGGGGCGTCATCGACGAACTCTCAGACGCCCTGGAGATAGACCACCTACTCGACAGGGACCTAGACGTCCTCAGCGGAGGGGAGCTCCAGAGGGTCGCCATCGCCACCACCATCAGCAGGGACGCCGAGACATACCTCCTCGACGAGCCCTCCAGCCACCTCGACATCTACCAGCGCATCAGGGTGGCCCAGGTCATCAGGGGCCTCCTGGAGCACGGGAAGAAAGTCGTGGTGGCGGAGCACGACCTCGCCGTCCTCGACTACCTCAGCGACGACATCTTCGTCCTCTACGGGGAGCCCAACGTCTACGGCATCGTCTCCAACGTCCACGGCGTCCGGGAGGGCATCAACATCTACATCAACGGCTACATCCCCGACGAGAACGTCAGGTTCAGGGATCAGCCCATCATATTCCACGTCAAGCCCCCCACCTCGGGCACCGGCAGATCCCGCCCACTAATAGAGTGGACCCAGATCAAGAAGGCCTACGACGAGTTCCACCTCACCATCGAGGCAGGCCACATCGGAGTAGGAGAGGTCGTAGGCATCCTGGGGAAGAACGGCATCGGGAAGACCACCTTCGTAAGGATGCTCGCCGGGGTCGAATCCGCCGACGAGGGCGCCGTCATAGCGGGGGAGGTGAAGGTTAGCTACAAGCCCCAGTACCTGAGCGGCACCATCGAGGGCAACGTCGAGGAGGTGCTGCGGAGGGCGGCTGGGGAGAAGTTCCTGGAGAGCTGGTTCAGCGCCGAGGTCATCGAACCCCTCCACGTCCGTCACATGCTGGACAGGAACGTCAGTGTCCTTAGCGGCGGGGAGCTGCAGAGGGTGGCCATCGCCGAGTGCCTCAGCCGGACGGCTAAAATATACCTCTTGGACGAGCCCAGCGCCTACCTCGACGTCGAGGAGCGCCTAGCCGTCGCCCGGGCCATCCGCAGAATCACCAAGATGAACAGGGTCACCGCCTTCGTCGTCGAGCACGACATCGTCGCCCAGGACTTCATCGCCGACAGCCTCATGGTCTTCCAGGGGGAGGCCGGGCGCACCGGGTACGGTGGGACGCCCATGAAGCTCGAGGAGGGCATGAACACGTTCCTCAGGGATATGGACATCACATTCAGGAGGGACGGCGACACAAAGCGCCCCCGCGTCAACAAGGAGGCCTCGAGGCTCGACAAGGAGCAGAAGAGGACCGGCAGGTACTACTACGTCTAGAATTCGTAGTGGGAGTAGGGGCGTCTAGTTGCGCGCGCGCCTCCTACTGGCTCGGATGGCTTATTGCCGATTAGCCAGGATGCTTTGCTTGAGCAGCAGGTCCTGGTGTTAAATAATGAGGATGAGTGCGGTCCTTTGAATTATTGATTCGTGAAACAAGAAATGCACCATCCTGAGATCTCGCGCGCGAGTCGAAACCCTAATACATTTCAAAGTTTCATAATTCATGAATGATGATGAACTTCCTTACGAGGCTGGATGAAGAGAAGGGAACCCTACGCCTCCTCGACCACCTATTCTACCCGGGAAAAGACATCAATCGAACAGACTTGATCAGACTGATGGAGGGAGACGGAGTGGCGAGAACCGCCTTCTATCCCTCTTTAAACTGCCTAAAGGAGCTGGGTCTCGTAGAGGACGCCCCTGGAGGCTCGGGGAGAGGGAAGTACGCAAGACTCACCAGGAAAGGGAGTGATGTTGCTGAGAAGGTACGGGAGATGGCATCGATCCTGGCGAATAAAAAAGGGCCGATATGGAGGCCATACACAACAGGATAATTTACGAAACATGAAACATGATCCGTAGAGCGGTACATGCATGCCGCGCGCGTAGCCCATCGACCCAAGTCCATACTCAAGCGCACGC
>JAUWDP010000006.1 GCA_030608725.1 Candidatus Bathyarchaeota archaeon | reverse complement strand
CTTACGTTAGAAATGCCTCGCCATCCTGACGAAGCGAGAATGTCCTTCAACCTGGAGGCGATCTTGCGTCGCGATTTCTTCGGAAAAGTCGTCCTCATTATCGAGGACTCTGAAGAAGAGATCCCAGTCGATTCCATGAATTTAGATCTCATATCGGCAGAGCAGCTCGATAAGATTTATGGGGTCATCTGATAGCTATGGCGCACGCGCCATACGTGGTTAAGTATAGACATTGAAATATATAAAAAAAAGGATTAGACGTATTTCGAAAAGACCACTTGAAAATTCTCAGCGCTCTTGTTCATCCATTCAAATGCTGTAGTCCAATTACTTCTTTCTTTGATGTTAACTTGATATGATGCCTTAATTCTGGAGGCGCGCGCGCGCGGCTCCTCGTTTGACGTGAGGGTGACGACGGGCAGGGGCAACGTGTACACCGCGGAGACCGGCGTACTGCACTATCAGGGGGGTGAGTGGGTGACGGAGACGTTGGGTATCCGGCTCATCTTGCCCTCCAGGCCCGGTAGGGGGGCGCGTACGAATCTTTGGCTGAACGAGCTCAGGGTCACAATTATCGATGAGGATGATAACGTCCTGTACTCTAACTACACCATGTACTGGGCTATCAGCGCGTCCGAGAACTTCTTCGAGCTGGAGTCTGCCGGGGCCTACAATGTCACCGTCTACATTTGGTGTAAGGCGGGAGGGGCGTACTCCGGGCAGCACTGGGAGAAGGTCTACGACGACGTCCACAGCATCATGTGGCCTATGGGCGAAGCGATTTTAGAGGTTAAATTCGTCATTGACGGGGACTATTTGATTGTATAGAGTATCTAGCGTGCTGTTACGCGCGTATTTTTCCCTTTGATATTTTTGTAGTTTGAGCCCCCACAAATGGTTAATCCATGGGCCTAGACGGGGTTTTTCTTTATCTCCCCGAGGACTTCGACGTTGGAGTCCGGGCACTGGATGTAGTCGACGGCTGAGAGCCAGTCGTCCGGTTCGTCGTGCTTCCTCTGGACGGCTGAGAGGAAGGGGAGGAGGGCGGTCAAGGTGATGCTCACCGAGGACGATGATGCCTTCATCCGCGAGCTGAGGGTACACGCGAGCGAAACACTTAGGGTTAAGCGTTACGATGGATTAGGTGTGCCCTTCACGCCGTTTCATCTGGGTCCTGCACTGGGTCTGGGGCTTCCCCTCAGGAGGTATCTGCATGTTCCCACGTTTCTGGTGGCCAGCGTCATAGTCGACGTTGAGCCCCTGCTGGTGCTCGTCCTGGGGTTGAGCTATCCGTTGCACGGGTACCTGCATACGTTCCTCTTCGCCTCCCTGACGGGTCTGGCGCTTGGATACGTGATGTTCTCCTTGGATAGGCTTCTGCATCCCGTTTACAGGGCTCTGAGGTTGGTTGCGGAGGACAGTCAGGATAAAAAAGCCTTCATTGTCACGGGGGTCCTGGGCGCAGCATTCCATGTCCTGCTGGATTCTCCTTTATATAGAGATATACGTCCTCTATTTCCGTTCACACAGAACCCGTTTTACAACCCAGGTCTGTTCATGGAGGTGTATACTTTCTGCGTATGGACGGGGATCATAGGTGTAGCCTACTACGTAGGTCTGCTGATCTATCCGTTTGTGAAAAGGCAGCTCACGTTGGGAAGGGATTAAAGCAGGTATTAAAAACATCATTACGATTCTGATGACAGATAATAAATTGTTCTAAATGGAAAATTCAAGGGGAGTCTGCTAACCACTCCCCGAGCTTCCTAAATGCTCTGGCCCGGTGTGAGATGACGTTTTTCTCTTCCTCTGTCATCTCACCAAAGGTCCTCCCGTCGCCCTCGTCGGGGATGAAGATGGGGTCGTAGCCAAAGCCTCCGGTTCCCCTGATGCTCTCAGCTATCGTCCCCTTTACGTAGCCCCTGAAGCTCCTGATCTCGTCTCCATTTCGGATGGCAACTGCGGACTGATAGTGGGCTCTCCTGTCCTCGACGCCTTCCATGAGCTTCAGTATCCCTGAGTTGCCTAGTCTCTTCAGCACGTACGAGGAGTAGGGTCCAGGGAATCCCCCGAAGTGCTCTATGAAGATGCCGGCGTCCTCCATGACCACCGCCCTCCGGTCGTCCTCCATCTGACGGAGGCTGTACTCCACGATCTTCACGGGGTCGTCCGCCTGTATCTCGGTCTTCTCGACGTCTATCCTCCCAAGCTCCACGCCGAACTCGGCTAGGATCTCCCTCGCCTCTGCGTACTTGTCCTCGCTGCTCGTCGCCATCCAGATCTTACTCTCTCTCAACGTACCTCCCCCTCCTCGAGACCTCCTCCATCCTCTCCAGCGCCTCCTCCGCCTCCTCCCCCAGCCCCTCCACATAGCCCTCTCTGAAGGCGGCGAAGAGCTCTTCTGTGTGTCTGAAGTGGGTGCTCGTGAGCATCCTGTGCATAAGGTTGAGGTCGACCCCCCTCTTCTCGGTCTCGCTCGACACCTCCCCCAGCCCAAAGTCCACGAAGACGGGGCCCTCCGCGGTGTTGATGATGTTCGATGTCGTCATATCCCCGTGGATTATCCCCGCGCCGTGGAGGCGCCCAGCCATCACACCTATGACCGTGAAGAGCCGGCTCCTCTCCTCCTCGGAAAGATCGTCGACGATGTCCCTCACCCTCTCCCCCTCCACGAACTCCATCACGATGGTCGCATCATCGGGGTCAACCTGGTAGATGACCGGCGTGGGAACCCCCGCCCCCTTAGCCCTGTGGATAATCGAGGCCTCGTGTATCGTCCTCAGGCGGCGTATCTCCCTGTCTAGCTCGGGATGCCGGTATCTCTTCTCACCCCGCCGCTTGATCAGTGCCTTCACCCCGTTCCAGTCCGGGTCCAGCAGGAGATCTGCCTCGGCCCCCTTCGCGATGAGTGTCAACTCCTCCATGGGATCTCCACCTTGTCAAGCCTCCACCTGCTGTCGATGAAGCTGGACTCCACCGGCGTCCTAACTCCGCTCATATAGGCCACCACCCCCGTCCATGCGATCATCGCCCCGTTGTCCGTGGCGTACCTGATGGGCACGAACTTGGCCGAGGCCCCGTGCTCATCCGCGATGAGGCTGATCATCGACCTGAGCCTCTTGTTCGCCCCGACGCCCCCCGTCAGCAGCAGCTCACCCTTCTCCGTGTGGGCCAGGGCCCTCTCGGTCACCTCCCCCAGCATCCCATAGGCCGTCTCTTGGAGGCTGAAGCAGATGTCCTCCAAGCTGTGCTCCGCCTTTCTGAGCTCCCCCATCGCCGCCGTCAGGAGCCCGCTGTAACTGAGGTCCATCCCCTTCACCACGTAGGGAAGCGGGATCAAGGTCTCACCCTTCAGCGCCAGCTCCTCCACCGCAGGCCCCCCAGGATACGGGAGCCCCGCCGCCCTCGCGAAGACGTCCAGACAGTTGCCCACGGCGATGTCCAGGGTCTCCCCGAAGACCCGATACCTCCCAGCCTCGTAGCCGGTGACGATGGTGTTCCCCCCTGAGACGTAGAGCGTCAGGGGATCCACGGCATCCTCGGTGAGCCTCCCGATCTCGATGTGGGCGACGCAGTGGTTCACCCCAACCAGGGGCACCTTCAGGTACGAGGAGAGGGCCCTGGCGGCCGTGGCCCCCGTCCTCAGGCATGGGCCCAGGCCCGGTCCCTGGGCGAACGCGATGAAGTCTATATCCTTCGAGCTGATACCCGCCGTTGTGAGAGCCCTAGAAATCGTGTCCCCGACGACGTCGGCGTGGTGCCTAGCCGCCTCCCTGGGATGGATCCCCCCCTCCTCCGGCACGTGGGTGGTGATCTCGTTGGCCAGAATCCTGCCGTCCGAAGTGGCTATGCCTATCCCCAGGTTGTCGGCGGTGGATTCTATGCCTAGGCACGTCAGGACGTCCAAACGGGCTACCTTCAAAGTCATGAGGGGCGAGACATTAAAAAACTAATGTAAAGCGGGTCAACTGGTTCGTTTCACGTAGCTGGGCTCCGATCCGGCCCCCCCGATCACCACCCGGAGGAATTCAGCCTCCCCTGTGACCTGCTCAAGCACCCCGGAGAACTCGACACGGTCCCCGGGATCGAACATGTCGCAGTAGAGCCCCTCGTATGAGGCTACCTCAGAGATCCGTGAGCCATCAGAGTCATCGGACTCCACGTCCTCGACCCCGTACAGGGCGGGGAGGAAGATAGACTCGGAGCTGTCGCTGATGACCCCTCTTCCTTTGACGGCCCCCAGCTGGGTGTAGGTGCGGTCCCCGTACTCCTCGGTTATCTCCTCGTCGGTGCGCACCGGGTGGACGGAGAAGTAGGTGTCCATGAAGATGCCGTAGTTCCACCTCCTCTCGGCGAACTCCATGAGCTCCGCGAAGCTCAGGGGGAACCTCCCGGCCCTCCCCCTGCTCCAGACCTCCTTCTTCGCCGAGGTGAAGGGCCGCACAGTGCCCTGCTCCTCCCTCATCTCCAGGAGGGCCTCCTTGAGCCTGAGCGAGGCCTCAGCCCCGTAGACGGTGAGGTCCATATCCGAGAAATTGGGGCTGTGGCTTCCCGTCAGGATGGAGCCCGTTACCCCCAGATCGTCTACTTTGAGCCCGGAGAGCCCAGTGAGGATGGTGGCCAGGTCCCTCAGCCTGTACTCTAGGTCGTCCTTGGGTCCATCCTCCACTATTGATGCGAGGCGCTCTCCGGGCCGATAGTATACCTTCGCGTCCTCAAGGGGGACCGACGAGACGGTTATGTTCCTCACCGGGCAGCTGAACAGGTAGCGGGGATGGCTCTCCCCTAGATAATCGTAGGTGTTCTCAACCTGGGAGACGTGGTAGTAGGGGAGGACCCGGGCGTACCCCGTCTCGCCCCTTCTCCACTTCCCCCCCTCCTCCGGGACGTACTTGAGGTAGGCTGTGACCCTGTCCGGGGGGTGGAGGTAGCCCACCACGCAGAATAGGAGTCCCTCGACGGTCTCGACGAAGTCCCTGTCCCTCGGCCTCCCCATCTCAGAGAACCCTCGACTCCCCACGGTAATAACGTTGACTCCCTTGCCGCCGTTTCCGAAGTCGTTTTATTACCTCCCTCCCTCTTACACTGGGTGTGACCGAGCTTGCCAGCAAACCTTCCAGCGGAGGCCAAGGCCAAGTGGCACGAAGTCACCCAAACCAAGACCCCGGAGACCCGCCTCAAGCTCATGGGGGAGTTCCTCTCCCTGGTGCCCAAGCACAAGGGCACCGAGAAGATGTGCTCCCAGGTCAAGCGCCAGATGGCCCAGATCCGGGAGGACATCGACAAGAAGAAGAAGCAGGCCAAGCGGAGGAGCGCCCCCTCCTACTTCATCGAGAAGGCCGGGGCCGCCCAGGTCGCCCTCATCGGCCCCACCAACGCGGGGCGGAGCAGCGTCATGAGGGCCGTCACCAACTCGACCGTCGAGGTCGCCTCCTGGCCCTTCGCCACCCGGGTCCCCACCCCAGGGATGATGCCCTACGAGGACGTCCAGCTCCAGCTCGTGGAGGCGCCGCCCATCGTCGAGGGCTCCTCCGCGGGGAGGAACGACGGGTTCCAGGTCCTCAGCATCGCCAGAAACGCAGACGGCCTCATCATCGTGGTCGATCTGGCGGACGACCCCGTGGTCAACTACCTCATGATCGCCAAGGAGCTGGATAACTCCCGGATACTCATCTCTGTGCCCGACGGGGAGGTGGAGATCACCAGAAGGGGATTCGGCTCAGACATCCAGTTCATCTGGGACGGGGAGCTCGTGGACTGCACCCCCGAGGACGTCGTCGCCCTCCTCAGGGAGTACAAGATCAGGTCCGCCCTCCTCAGGGTCAAGGGACAGGTCACACTGGACATCCTCGAGGACGCCATCTACGGGAATGCAGTCTACAGGCCCACCACGGTCATCGCCAACAAGGCCGACCTCGTGGACTCCCAGGACGTAATAGATGACCTGAGGAAGGCGGCCAGCCCCCTAGAGGTCCTGGTAATCTCCGCGCAGAACACACCCAACCTCTCACAGACCCTGGGGGACACCCTCTTCAAGAACCTGGGGATCATCCGGGTCTACACCAAGCAGCCCGGGAAACCGGCCTCCAAGGAGCCCATCGTTGACAGGAAGGGGCTCACCGTCGGCGGCCTCGCGAAGATCATCCACAGCGACTTCTACAAGCGCTTCAGGTACGCCAAGATCTGGGGACCCAGCGCCAAGTTCGACTCTGAGCGGGTGGGCCTCGACAGGCCCCTCTCCGACGGCGACACCGTGCAGTTCCACGCCTAGGCTTCACGCCAGTCGAGGTACTCCCCGGCCCTGCCGGAGCCGACCACGACCCTCAGCCAGCTCTCATCCTCCTGGGCTACCTCCTCCAGGAAGCCTCGGACCCTTATCTTTTCCCCCCTGGATACGAGGTCCCTGTAGGACCCGATCATGGAGACGACCTCGGAGACCTCGCCTACATCTACAGCCTCATCCAGGGAGGTACATCCCTGCACCCCGTACACAGCTGGTCTGAACATGGCCTCGTCATCCCTGACGCAGAGGCACTTCACCTCCACCGGGCCAATCGGTCTGTAGCTCCGGGGCCTATCATCGATCTCTAAGGCTAGCCGAGTGGCGTTGACCACGAAATCCCTGCCGTTGTAGACTCCACTGTTCAGCCTCTTCCTCTCAGCGCGGTCTCCCCTCTTGAGGCTCAGCAGCCCAGCCTCCTCGGCCTCCAGTAGCCCTCTCTTCACGAGCCTGAAGTTGGACGCCCCGTAGACCGACAGGTCTATGTCGCTCTCCTCGCGGCTCGTGCCCAGATTGATGGAGCCGTGGACGCCGAAGAAATCGGTGGAGACCCCTGAGGTCTCAGCCAGCTCTTGGATGAGTGAAAGGGCTTCCTCCTCGAGGCTGTTAGATGCCCCCTCCTCGATTATCTCCTTGAGCCGCTCTGAGGGTCGGAAGACCCTCTTGATGTGGTCCCTGGGGACGGTGATCATCCACCTGTCCAGCTGTTCGAAATGGTAGAGATACTGTGGAAAATGAACATGGAAGCCCTTGACCATCTTCGTGTAGCTCTCCGGGCTATACAACTCCAGGGGACGGATTATGTCCCTGCCCTCCATCATCCAGCCCAGGTCCAGCCACTCGACCTCGAATGCGTAGGACCTGTCGCGGGGGACGTACTTCAGGAACCCATGGTACCTGTCGGTGGGGTGCTCGTAGCCGAAGACGTAGAAGATGAAGCCGTGGGTGGTTAGGATGGCGTCGCCGTCCCTTAGCGAGCTGTCTGCCATTTCATTCAGCTCGTGTCGAGGATGTAGTCGGTTATACTCAGGGCTATGTTCGTGTCCGTCACGGTCTGGAGCCCCTGCCACCCGGGGGTGCTGTTGAGCTCCACGACATAGGCCCTCCCGTCTTCCTCGGAGCGGAGGAGGTCCACGCCCGTGTACTCCAGCCCTATCGCCCTGGCCGCCTTAAGGCTGACCTCGACCAGCTCCTCCTCGAGGTCATAGGCTTCGGCCCTCCCCCCCGCCGAGATATTGGTCTTCCACCCCTCAGACCTTCTCCTCATCGAGGCCACGACCTCGTCTCCAATAACGAAGGCCCTGAGGTCCATGCCTCCGTGGGGGATGAACTCCTGGATGTAGAAGACGCTGTCCACGCGTTCCAACGCCCTGAAGATCCTGTACGCGATCTCCTCGTCGCTGATCCTCGTCATCCCCTCGCCGAGGGAGCCGAAGAGAGGCTTGACCACCACATCTCCCCCGAGCTCCTGGAAGGCCTCCATGGCCTCTCTGAACCTCTCGGTGACCACTGTCCTCGGCGTGCTGATCCCCGCGTCCTCCAGAAGGGTCGACGTGTAGTACTTGTCCACCGCCCTCTCGATGGACTTGGCAGGGTTGATGACGCGTACCCCCATGTCCTCCAGCCTGTGGAGGACGTCCATCCTGTAGAAGACCTGCTCCGGCGTCCCCCCTGGGACCTTCCTCACGATGACCGCGTCGTAATCATCGATGGAATACCCCCTCACGGAGACCTTAGGCTGCGCAGCTATGCGGGAGTGGAATCTGGTAGCTGGGAGCATGTGGGACTCCGCTCCCCTACTTTCGAGGGCGGCTGACAGCCTCTGGACATGCCATTCCTTTTTGTCGGAGGCGATTATGCCGACCTTCAAGTCCTCTCAGTCCACCTATTTCTCTGCCACGAGGATCTCGCAGTTCCCACCGACGGCCAGGTCCCCTACGTAGCGCCTGAAGGGGGTCTCGAGGAACTTCGCCGCCTCCTCTAACCCAAGTGCGTCCCTGAGCTGCCTCATGTAGAGCTTCATGAACGTGGGCGTGTAGGTGGTCTCGTGGATGTAGGTGGGGAGGATCTCGTCTACACTTCCGAGGCACGCGATGAAGCCGCCGTTTCCCTTCGCCTCGGCGCCTAGCCTCCGGGCAGCTTGGCCCATGATGAAGATCACGCCTCCGTTCATGTGGGCCCCGCAGAAGGGCGCGACGTCCCCCTTGACGACGATCATGCCCCGCCTCATGAAGGAGCCCAGCTCCACGCCGGCGTCCCCCTCCACGACTATGCAGCCTCCCGTCATCCCCTCGGGGCTTCCCCTGTACGCGGCCCCGGTCATGTTCCTGGAGTCGTCTTGGATGCGGAGGAGCCCCCCGCTCATCTCGGCTCCGGCCCAGTCCCGGGTGTTCCCCTCCACCAGCATCTCGCCTCCGGACATCTGGGCCCCGGCGTGCATCCCGGCGCAGCCCTTCACGTGGATTCTGCCTGCGGTCATCTTGGCTCCGATGTACTTCACGGTCTGGCAGGTCCCGTCCACGACGATCATCTGCTCCGACGCCTGCTTGGCCAGCTCTCCCTCGACCTCGAAGAACTCCCCGAGGCCGTGGGTCTCGTTCCCGACGTATACCTCAAGGCTCTTGACTTCTTTCAGGGTCCTCCCGGCGACGACGTCGGGGCAGATGACCTCGGCCTCGACGGGTATCGACGGTAACCCTTTGGGTGTGAGCCAGAGCTCCTTCATCTCAGGCATCCTCCAGGGCCTCCTTCAGTCCTAGATTGAACTTGCCAAGCTTGCCCCCGAAGTTCACGGCGGTTATCATCTTCACCCCGGGCACCTCCGTCGCTGCCCTGATGCCCACAGCCATCGCCTTCATCACTGAGGGCTCGTCGAGGCCGTTGAGAACCACCTCGAGGACGCAGTTGACGCCTTCAGGCACCTTGGAATCCGGGAACGAGGTCTTAATAGCCGGGCAGAAGGGGGTGTTCGTCGATGCCCTGAGGAAGGCATATTTTGAGCCGAGCTTGCTCCCGCTCCTGCAGAGGCCGCCGGGGAAGGGCGTTATCACCCCGGGGACCGTGTGGATGGCCTCGATGGACCTCTCGGATGCCTCAAGTGTCGAGTCCTCGTCCACTCCCATTATCAGGAAGTTTCCTCCAGCCACCGCCTTCTTGGCGCCGAACTTGGCCTCGGCCAGGAACTCCCCCTCCATCACCGGGATCCTCCAATACCTCTGGCGCTCCTGCCAGCCGTCCCCCATCCTCATCTTCACCTGGTAGCCGTCCCCGAAGAATCGGAGGCTGGCCCCCACGTCGAGCATGTCGTCGGCCTCCTCCTCGGGGATGCCGTTGAATATCGCCGTGGTGGGGCAGGTGAGGACGCACTGGCCGATCCTGTTGAGCATCGGCGCGGAGAGCCTCTTCTTCGAGAAGCCGAACATCATCACCGCTACGCCCGGCCTGCCGTCGGGGGTCTCCTCAGGGGGGACCTCCCTCTCGACAGCGGCCTCGCAGTCACATGCGATGACGCTGGTAGCGAATCCCGTCATCTCGGCTGCGGCGATGTTCGCCCACTTCCTGTTCTTCGCCGTGATGATAATCCGGGCCCCCCACATGGCGAAGCCCTCCGCGAATGTGTCCTCTATCTCCACTCCGTTGTACTTGAAGCTCATCATCTCCACCTCCCTTCCGCCGTCAGCGGGCGCCCTGTGGGCAGGTAGGCGTCCTCCACGGGATAATTGGCCAGGTTTATAGTGTAGTAGTCCCTGAAGTCGGCCTCAAGGTCCTTCATCAACTCGGCCTCCAGCGCCTCCGGGACCTCCGACTTCACCCAGTGAGTCGCCCCCAGCGGGGTAGACACCACTTCGCCGTCCTTGACCACCACCTCGCCGCCCTTGATCGTGTAGGCGGCTTTGGCGAAGGCCTTCTCCAGCTCCTTGTACATGGAGGGCCTCCACATGCTCGGATCGATGTTGTAGACTGCGACGTCGGCGTCCGCCCCCGTTCCCAGGTGGCCCTTGTGGTCCATCCCCAAGGCTTTGGCCGTGGCTGCCCGGGTCACGGTGGCGAGTTCATTGAAGTCGTACTCGCGGTAGATGTTTGCGAGGGTGGTCCTCCTCATCACCGACTTGTTCATCTCCAGCATGGAATCTGTGCGGGCCTTCCGGCTCATGAGCCAGGAGATGACCTTGGGGTAGTAGATCATGGGACCCCCGTTGGGGTGGTCCGTCGTCATGTAGACCCTCCAGGGGTCGTAGACGAGGAGGGCCAGCTCCAGCCCTATTGCCCACTGGATGGCGTTCGCCGGGTTACCCTTCTTGAATGTGTAGGGGACCACGCCGGCCCCGGCCTCCATCTCGACGTCGCTGTTCACCCACTTGTTCCCCGTCATGTTGTGGAGCCTGAACTGCCACGGCCCGTCCCCGGTCATCGTCGTCGTGTCCGTGAAGATGACCTGACCCATGTCCAGCGTGACGTTCTCGTTGGCGTTCACGTACTTGGCGAGCTTGGATGCCCCCGATTTAACGTTCATCCAGTTCTCCCCGTCGAGGGAGTTGAACTGGGCGTGAACGATGTGCACGTTGGCCTCCCTCCCCTCCGCGGCCTTGATCCCCTTCACCGCCTCCAGGGTCTCGATGGTGGTCTCGTAGTTCCCCGGGACCCCCAGGTTGTTGCAGTGGAGATGGATGGTGTGCGGCAGCCCCAGCTCCTCGTTCGCCCTAGCCAGGCTGGTGACTATCTGCCTCGGGGAGACCTCGTAGTTGTAGACCAGGTCGTCGAGGCCCCCGACGTTCCTCCCCCACTTCCAGTTCTCGACGCCCCCAGGATTCACGATCTTCACCGCGTAGCCCCGGGTCGCCCAGAGCATCCAGGCCATGAAGGCCTTCAACTTCTCCATGTCCCCCTCCTTCACGTACTTGAGGGTGAAATGGTTGTTCCCCAGCAGGGTGAATCCCGCCTTGTCGATGATCGGGATGTCGTTGAGCTCCTCGTGGACGTGCCTCGCCCCCAGCGGCGGCATTGCCGCCTCCATCACCGACGTGTAGCCCATCTGGGCGTACCTGTACCCAGTCACGAAGGTCGAGGGGCAGCTGTACCCCACCCCCGACCTCGTGTACTTGGTCTTGGGCACAACGTCCTTCCTGTGGTCCTCCGGGCGGAGCAGCCGCCCTATGTTGATCTTGGAGCCCGCAATGTGGCTGTGGATGTCGACCCCCCCCGGCATCACAACCTTCCCCGAGGCGTCGACGGTCTTCGCGTCCCGTCCCTTGACCTCCTCGACGACCTTGCCTCCGCTGAGGAAGACGTCCATCTTGTCCCCCTTCACGCCGTTCAGCGGGTCGTAGACGTATCCGCCCTTCACGATGAGGTTGCCCATCATCCCACCTCCCCCTTGAGGGTCTTGACCCTCTCTATGATCGCCTCCAGGACAGCCTCGTCCGAGAGCAGCCCGTCCTCGGGCTCCACGACCCTGCTCAGCCTCAACGCGACGCCGTCCATCCTGTAGGCCGTGCCCTCAGCCTCAACCCCCGCAGTCGCCACGGGGATAGCCACCCTGCTCAGCATCGTGGTCGGAGTGACCTTCTGGTCAAGAGTGACCACCGGTATCTTCGCGAGGTGCCTCACCGCCTCAGCGGGGAACGTCGCCGCGGGGTCCGACGCTATCACTATCGCGGCGTCAGCCTCCTCCTTCGCCAGCAGGTCGACCGAGGTGTACTCCCCCGGGTTGTAGCGGGGGTATCCCCTGGCGAAGTCCACGGCGTAGGGGTAGCCCGTCTGCCATGTGGTGACGGAGTTGGCGCCTGCGACGTTGTAGTGGCCCCTCATGGGGGTCAGCAGGAACTTGGTGTGGTGGTTGAGCTCCGTGACCAGCCCGACGGCGGCGTCGATGTTCATGTGCCGGCCATCGCTCTGGGTGAGGCCCAGCCCGAAGAATATGATCCCCATCTTGGCCCCCTTCATCCTCCGCGCCAGCTCCATGATACGCTCCATGGGCACCCCGGAGACGGATTCAGCCTTGATCTTAACGCCGCGGACGGCGGCCCTCAACGCCAGAAGGAGCTCGAAGTCCTCTCCCTGGTCGACCTTGATGAACTCGTCCGCGACCCTCTCCATGCGGGTCGTCCGGACGTCGACGGCGACGATGTGGCGCCCTTTCCTTCCCTCGGGCACGTACATCCCCTTCGGCATCGCGGAGTACCTGATGAGGTGGCGGAGATGCGACTCCGTGGGGTTGGAGCCCCAGAAGACGACTAGGTCGGCCCTGTTCTTCACCTCGCCCAGGGTGGTCTTGGACTCCCCCACCTGCTGAAGCGCGAGGATGGTGGGCCCATGGCAGACCGAGGAGGTGTTATCCACAACACCACCCAGGACCTCGGCAAGCTCCACGGCCCTCCCGATGGCCCCGCAGTCCGTCGAGCTGAGGCCGTAGACAAGGGGCCTCTTGGCATCGGCGAGTATCCCCGCGGCCTCCTCGATGGCCCTCTCAAGGGAGACCTTCTTACCGTCGATGGCGGGCTCTCGTAGCCTGTTCTCGCCGTGGTTCATGAACTTTGAACGTGAAATTGCACAGGCGTTCTTCACACCTACTATCTCGCCTCCCTCGACGGTCACCTCAAGGTCGTCGCACAGGCACCCACAGAAGGGGCACACGACATCGGAGTACTCGACCATCAGGCCCCCCTCCTGAACCCGTCGACGAGGTCCCCAAGGGAGGGAACAGCCTCACCGCTCGGCTCTATCTCCGCCTCCACCCCCTTATAGAGGGGCATCCCCGTCCCGAAGGTGGCGGCCCCGAATAACTGGTTAGCCCAGGGACCATAGGGGAAGAATGCGAGCCCCTCCTCAAGCCCCTCAGACCTCTTTGTGTAGACCACGACGGCCCCGTGGGACGTGGTGACCTTCACCGTGCCGCCTTCATCGATCCCGAGGGCTTCAGCATCAGGTGGGCTCAGCTCGATTAGGGAGGTGCTCTTGGCGTATCTCTCAGAGGTCTTCCCCTCCTCAAGTCCGACTCCCTGCTCAGCTGTACGCCCGCTAATGATCGTCACGTCGATCTTGGGCATAGAATAATTCCTCTATTCTCTTTGGAGCGATCTAGACTTAAGACTTGTCTGACTCAGGAGGGAAAAAAGGGGAGGATATTGGACTTGGTCTCATTCGCAGGACTTTATCAGTATGTCGCTGTTGATCTCCCCGCGCGTGAACGTGGCGCCCGTCTTGGCGCAGGTCATGGTGATCACCGCCGGGGCGAAGAGGGCCGGGTCTACCTTGGTGAAGTCGAAGTCGGCCGCCTTGTAGATCTCGTATGAGGTCTTCCCGTAGTCCTTGCAGTTGGTCGAGGGGGCCTTCTCCGCCAGCTCCCTCAGGACGTCCTCCTCCTCGTCGACGACGTAGTTGGTGACCCCACCGTAGGTCAGCGCGTCCTCCGCCCGCCCCATGGCTAACCCGTGGTCCACGTGGACAGGCATGACGGGGGCGTACCCCGCGGCGTATCTCACCTTCTTCAGGTCCAGCCCCAGGACATCCAGCCTGAACAGCCCAGTCTCCACGATGCGCCCCGAGATCTGGACCATCCCTGCCAGGGATGTGGTCGAGGTCAGGACCAGGTAGACGTTCTCGGGCTCGACGCCGCATTTCTCCGCCACATACG
>JAUWDP010000248.1 GCA_030608725.1 Candidatus Bathyarchaeota archaeon | reverse complement strand
GGCCCCGAATAGATCGTAGAACTTCTCTGCTCCCTCACGGTAGCTCATGGTGGATTTCTCCGCTCTACAAAGGGTGTTATCCAGTTTTATCCGTTGTGAAGAGGAGAATGCAGTCCAAGTTGATGCGGTGTTAGGTTTTGTAATGAGAAACAAATAAGTTCAACCATCTCGCATAGAATCTGTCCCCCCAGGTGCGGCAATGCGCCGGGGAAAGGATCCGAGTCCGCCGGAAAGGTATGAAAGCTAGGTTTGGGCGGGCTTGTGTTCGAACACCTAGGTCAGATAGATATGGTCAATCTTAGTTTCATGGGTGGAACCCATGAGGTAGGCAGGAATGCGATCCTGCTAGAGTCTAATCAGAAGAAGCTCCTAATGGACTACGGAGTCCAGATAGGGGACAAACCGAAGTTCCCGGGTCACATCAGGGCCAAGGACCTCGACGGCATAGTCATCACCCACGCCCACCTGGACCACTCCGGGGGTGTACCGATGTTCTACCTGTCGGAGCCGAAGCCGTTCTTCGCGACGTCGACGACGACGGAGATAATGAGGGTCCTGCTGAGGGACATGATCAAGCTCAGCGGCTACTACCTCCCCTTCGAGTACATCGAGTACGACATAATGATGAGGAACCGGAACGACCTCGCCTACGGGCAGAAGGTCAAGATGGGGGACATAGAGTTCAGCCTGTCCAACGCCGGCCACATCCAGGGGAGCGCCATGGTGAACGTGGAGACGGGGGGGAAGCGGGTCCTCTACACGGGGGACATCAACACCTCGAACACCCGCCTCACCAACAGCGCCAAGGTGCCCCGGAAGAGGTACGACGCCGTCGTCATCGAGAGCACATACGCGAACACGGATCACGCGGACAGGAAGAAGATCGAGGCGTCCTTCGTCGCCGCCATCAAGGAGGTCCTCCGCAACGACGGGAAGGTCCTGGTGCCAGCGTTCGCCGTGGGGAGGAGCCAGGAGATGCTCTACGTGATGAAGTCCCACAAGATAAACGCCAGAATCATCGTCGACGGCATGGCGAAGGCGGTCAACCAGATCAGCCGTGACAACCCGGACTCCATCAAGACCCCGAAAGCCTTCATCAAGGCCATAAACGGGGTCAGGGAGGTGAGGGGCTGGAGGGACAGGCGCACCGCCCTGAAGAAGGCGGACATCGTCGTTGCCCCATCGGGGATGCTCCAGGGGGGGACGGTCATGCACTACATGGAGAAGCTCGCGCTTGACGAGAGGAACGCCGTCTTCCTGGTGAGCTTCCAGGTCCCGGGGACGGGAGGGGCCAAGCTCCTGGAGTCGGGCCTCTTCACCATCAAGGACGTGGACCAGGAGGTGAAGGCGAAGGTGCAGCACTTCGACTTCTCGTCCCACAGCGGGAAGACCCAGCTCCGGACGTTCCTCAGGGGCATCAAGGGGAAGCCTGACGTCTACGTCGTCCATGGCGAGTCCGAGAACTGCGTGGGCCTGGCCGAGTGGTGCCGCGACGAGCTCGACCTGAACGCTACAGCCCCCCAGGAAGGGGACTCTTTCAAGGTCTAAGCGAGCCCCCAATATTTTTCCAGCCTTTTTCTTGGCAATGTTTAAATGCGGGTCAGTTAGGCTAAACAGGATTCTCATGATAGACAACGACGGGGCTCAAGAGGCTCAGCAGAACCCCACCCTCAGATCCCTGATGAAGGGCAACATCCTCGTACTCACGGTCAGCCGGGTCATCTGGAGCATCTCGGGCGCCGTCGTCCGCCCATACATGTCGCTCTATATCCTCGCATTAGGCGGGAGTAAGCCCGTCATCGGGGTCGCCAACGCACTCGCCGGCTTCTTTGGCATGTTCCTGTTCCCGTTAGGAGGCTATATCGCTGATAAGGCTGGGAGGGCGAAGCTCATCGGGATAGCGACGTTCCTATACGCCTCCAGCTTCCTGTTCTTCATCTTCGCGCCGAGCTGGGAGTGGCTTGCCGTCGGAATGGCGTACCAGCAGCTTGTCCTCTTCTACATGCCGGCCTTGAACGCCCTCATGGCGGACTCCATCCCGGTAGGGACGAGGGGCAAGATCCTCTCCATGATGATGGTGATCCCAGAGGCCGTGCGCATATTCGTCCCATTCGTCGGGGGCTGGCTCATATCCGTCTACGCCCTCAAGCCGGCGATGCGGATCGGATACACGGGTAGCTTCTTCCTCGCGTTGGTCGTGGCCATCATGAGATACAGGTACCTCACGGAGACCATCGAGAACAGGACCAGCATAGGAAGGGACATCCCCAGTATCATGAAGGAGTCCTACAGGGAGATGTACAAGTCCATCAAGTGGGTGCTGGGGAACCTCAAGGGCTACATGTACATCTCGATCCTTCTATCCTTCATCGCGGCTGCTGTGCAGCCCTTCTACGTCCTCTTCGCCATGGAGGTGATAGGACTCTCAGCGTACCAGTGGGGGACCGTGCTCCTCGCCGCCGGTCTCTCCAAGACGCTCCTCAGCATTACCATTGGTGACCTCGTCGACAAGTGGGGGCCTAGGAAGTGCATGTTCATCGCTCTAATCTTCGGGATCCCCTCCCTCCTAGCCTTCACAGCCTCCACAGGGTTCGCCACGACGGTCGTCATATACGTGCTACTAATCCTCAGCAACGCATTCATGTGGATCGCCTCAAACGTCCTCCTGGCGGACACGATCCCCAAGAACACCAGGGGCCGGATCATGGCAGCCCTGGGGCAGGGGTTTAATATCGGGGTGAGCGGCGGCGGTTACGCCCGGGGCTTCATCCTCTTCATCCCGGCGATGATAGGGTCCTTTTTCGGGGGCTACATCTACGATTATAACCCGATCCTGCCCTGGCTCCTCCAGGTCACGGTGCTTGTAGTCGGCATAGCTCTGACCTACGTCTACATCAAGGAGCCCGAGACGGCTCAGGCGTGATCCGAAAAGCCTATTATTCTCCCCCTAGTTGAATAGGG
>JAUWDP010000120.1 GCA_030608725.1 Candidatus Bathyarchaeota archaeon | reverse complement strand
CCTGCGGACGCCCGTGAGCTCCTCTGGGCCCGTCACCATCACGTAGTTCCTGTCGATTACGTCGACGATGACGCAGCGGCTCCCGGCCTCCCGGCCCGTAAGTTTCACGCAGACCCGTCCCACGTCCATGACCGACATCCTGTCACCTGCTCTTGCAGTATTCCTCGACCACGCTTTTAAGGATTCGCGCAGTGCCGTCCGGCTCGTAGAGGTCCGTGTTCAGGATGACGTCGTAGATGGACAGGTCCGTTATGTCAATGTCGTAGTACTCGATGAACCTCAGCCTCTCGCTCTCAGCCCTGACTTGGGTCTCCCTCTCCGCGTCCTCAAGACTCATGTCCTCCCTCTCGGCGATCCTCTTGACACTCGCTTCTGGAGGGGTCACTAGGTATATTCTCAGGTCCGCGTCCTCCGCCATCCAGCCCGCCAGGGTTGCGTCGAGGACCATGCCTCCCTTTCGGGTCTCTTCTTTAGCCCTTTCGTCGATGAGCTTGTCGAACTCGGGGTCCTCGTCAGTCAGCTTAGACATCTCCTCTAGGGAGAGCCCCCGTTCCTCAGCCATCTGCCTGAATATTGTGCCTGAAGAGACATACCTCAGTCCGAAGGTCTCGGCGAGCCTTATAGCGTGGGTCGAGCGGCCTGAGCCGTGGAGCCCGCTTACGGCTATGACTAGTCCTTTTCCGGAACCTTTCACTCCGGATCCCGTCATTTCATAAGCCTCTCAGGTCTTGGGCTCTATCTCGAAGCTTAGACCGAACACCCTTCTCATGATTATGGAGGCTGTGAATGAGCAGATGATGTACCAGGTGATGTAGTTTAGCTTGGTACCACTCCAGAGAACTGGGTTGAAGGGCATCCAGGCAACCCCTATACTCCTACCGTAGAAACCGCCCAAGATCTGCCACATGATTAGCATAGGGATCATCGTGTACATACTCGTCTTCATTTGTGAGTTAGAATTTTTCATCTGGGCCTGCTGCGACTCCTTCTGTCGCTGTTGAGCCTTCTGGATCCTCCTCTGATTTCCAGTTCTCATGGCAGCCATCAACTCTTGCTGGGCATGGGAGGACTCCTCCATAGACTTCCTGTACTCCTCGACGTTCACAGACCTCTTGCTTATATACGTGGTAAGGGCGGAGACCGCGAAGGCCAGCACCATTAAGAAGATGGTTGACGTCGGGGGGGTCTTGAGGAGATCCAGGCTCTGGGCCACCAGTCCTAGGAGCAGGTCTATCATTTTAATCCTATCCAGCCCTCATAAGCATCCAGTGAATAAAAATGTGCCCCTCTAGGGGGCCATGGTGCAGTAGGACCGCCAGCTGAGGCAGATGGTCTTCGGATGGGCTGCCTTCGCCTCATCCAGCTTGCCGATGGTCGTGTTCTTCGGTGCATTCAGTACTTCTTCGGGGTCTGAATAGGCCAGCTCCGAGATCTCCTTGACCGCCTCGATGAACTCGTCCAACGCCTCGAGGGGCTCCGTCTCCGTCGGCTCAACCATCAGGGCCTCAGGGACGATGAGGGGGAAGTAGGTCGTGGGGGCGTGGATCCCGTAGTCGAGGAGCTTCTTGGAGACGTTGAGGGCCCTGACCCCCGTGTCAGCTTCCATCTCAGCGGCGCTCAACACGGCCTCATGCATGCGCCATTTACCCTCACCGAATGGGAGGGAGAGGCCCCTCAGCTCCTTCAGCTTGTAGGCTACGTAGTTGGAGTTGAGCACGGCGAGCTCCGAAGCCTCCTTCAGCCCTTCCCCGCCGAGCGACAGCATGTAGGTGTAGGCCTTCAACATGACGTTCGTGTTTCCGTGGTAGCCGTGGACCTTCCCGATCGTCTTGGGCTTGTCGTAGCTCAAACTGTAGATGCCATCCAACTCGACTATATCAGGGACAGGTAGGTAGTCCGCCAGCAACGCCTTCACACCGACAGGACCCGAGCCCGGGCCTCCACCGCCATGAGGCGTCGAGAATGTCTTGTGGAGGTTGACGTGGACGACGTCGAACCCCATGTCACCCGGTCTGCACTTGCCCATGACGGCATTCAGGTTGGCCCCGTCGTAGTACATGAGGCCTCCAACCTCGTGGACGATCGCCGCAATCTCAGCTATGTTCTCATCGAAGATGCCCAACGTGTTGGGGTTGGTGAGCATCAGGCCTGCTGTCTGAGGGCCCACGACACTCTTCAATGCGTCCAGATCTACGCCTCCGTCCTCGTTGGAGGGGATCTCAACGGTTTTGTAGCCAGCCATTATCGCGCTTGCAGGATTCGTCCCGTGCGCTGAGTCGGGAATGATGATCTCAGTGCGTGAGTCCAGCTCCCCATGGTCCTCGTGGTAAGCCCTGATTAGCAGGATACCGGCGTACTCTCCGTGGGCTCCCGCTGCAGGCTGGAGGGTCCCGTCATCCATGCCCGTCACCTCCAGAAATCCAGATTTAAGCTTGTACAGGAACTCAAGCATACCCTGAACGGAGGACTCATCCTGTTCCGGGTGCACCCCCGTCATCTTCGGATGACCCGCAAGGACCTCATTCACCACGGGGTTGTACTTCATCGTACAGCTCCCGAGGGGATAGATGATCCCAGAGCTCACGCCATAGTTCATCTGTGAGAGATGGATGAAGTGTCGGAGAACCTCGATCTCGGATACCTCGGGAAGCCCCGCCGGCTTCGTCCTAAGCATCCCATCTGGGACAAACTCAGTGATATCAGCCATTGCGTCTGCCAGCTCGGGCTCCAGAGATGGCACGTTGAAGCCTACCCGGCCCTCTCTCCCGAGCTCGAAGATGAGAGGCTCCTCCCAGTCAGCCTGCCTGTACTTCCGCAATGTCATCCCTCCAGCACCTCCGCCATGCTTGAGACGAGGAGATCAATGTCCTTCTTAGTGTGGAGCTCAGTTACGCAGTACAGGGCGGTCTCGTCAAGGTCAGGGAACTCGTTTACTAGGCTCTTGCCTCCGTGCAGCTGTCTGTCAAGGAGTCTGCGGTTAACCTCCTCTACGGTGATACCGCTGAAGCGCACGGTGAACTCCTTGAAGTGGAAGCTGCTGAATATGGGCGCCTTAACACCGGGGAGGGTGTTGATTTTCTTTATGGCGTAGCGTGCCCTGCTGGCGACGACCTCACTCAGCTCCTTCATTCCCTGAGGTCCCATGAGGGACAGGTAGACGGCCCCCGCGGCTGCACAGAGTGCCTGGTTGGAGCAGATGTTGGAGGTGGCCTTCTCCCTCCTGATGTGTTGCTCCCTGGTCTGCAGGGTCATGGTGAACCCCCTCTTAGGGCTGTCCAGGGCCTCAGTGAGGCCTATGAGCCTCCCTGGCATCTGCCTGATCATCTTGGGATCGCTCTTGCACGCGAACAGTCCAAGGAGCGGCCCTCCGTAGTTCATGTGGTTGCCGAGGGGCTGCCCTTCCCCTATCACCAGATCCGCGCCGTACTCCCCGGGAGGCTTGATGAGACCCAGGGAGATGGGATCCACTCCGACGACGAATAATGCCTTGAAGTCGTGGGCCACCTCTGCGATGTCCTCGACGTTCTCCTCGATGAACCCAAGGTAGGAGGGGTTCTCTATGTAGACCCCGGCCGTGTCGTCGTCCATCTTCTCCTTGAGGTCCTCCACGTCAAGAAGACCAGTGGTCTCATCGTAGTCGACCTGAACCGTCTTTATCCCTGCGGGATCTGCGTATGACTTCAACACCGCCAACCTGGAGGGGCTGATGAGGGAGGGGACGAGGAACGTGCTCTTCCGCGTCAGCCTGCTAGTCATCCTCGCTGCCTCCCCCAGGGCCGAGGCCCAGTCGTACATCGAGGCGTTGCCCACCTCCATTCCCACAAGCTCGCATAGCAGGCTCTGATACTCGAAGATCACCTGGAGCATGCCCTGGGTTATTTCGGGCTGGTACGGGGTGTAACTCGTGAGGAACTCGGCACGGTGGACGATCTCGTCGACGACCACCGGAACGTAGTGGGGCCAGACGCCCCCTCCAAGGAAGGGGGGACACAGTAGACTCGTGTTCTTCTCAAGGATCCCCGAAACCTCCTTCCTGACCTCTCCCTCCGTGTAGGGGCCAGGGATTTCCAATGTGTCGGTGTATAACAGCTCCTCCGGAACGTCAGAGTATAGCTCGTCGATGGACTTGATGCCGATGTCGTCCATCATCTTCTCCTTAACATCCGGAGCACTGTTAGGAAGGTATGGGTGAGGTTTTTCCATTCAACAGACCTCCAACATTTCCAATGTCAGAACTTCCAGCAACCCACTTAATAACATTAGCTCCGAAAACGCGCTGAATGGAGCCCCACTTTTAAATTTGGGATGTGTGTCTTTAGTCTGTACGGTGCTTCGAATGAGAAAAAGCTTGGTGTGTCTGCTCGTAGCGTTGACTATTGTCTCAGGAGTATTTCAGCCGACAATTACAGTAATCGCTGCCTCAGACGATGGGGCCCCCATCATAGACATCGAAAGGGACGTCATGATTGGTGAAGCAGGAATGGTCCTAATCACAGACATAATAACACTTCAGGGCTCAATTGGTCGTGAACTGGCTACTAACGGGTTCTGGACAGGGTTCCCTGAACAATACAGTAACGAGCACAGGCAGTTCGATGTCTGGAAGGACGAGAAATGGCAGACTCTAACATTCGAAGAGGTCATGAAGGAAAATTTCACCGGGTATTCTACAAGGGTTCCCGAGGCGCTTCTGCCCGGTGAAGACCTCATCAATATTAGG
>JAUWDP010000265.1 GCA_030608725.1 Candidatus Bathyarchaeota archaeon | reverse complement strand
AGCCTAGGACCTCGACGAGGCGGACGATCTCATCTCCCTCCTCCTTGAACTTCTCCAGGACCTCGACGCCCCTCATCCTCTTGAAGCTCTCGTAGGGGGTGATGCCGCTGGCGGCCATGAGGGTGATCATCATCGAGGCGAAGGGGAGTTCGGCCTCCAGCTTCGGATCTGAGTCGCCCTCGAGTATGGCGCTTATCCGAGCCCTGATGCCTCCCTCTTCCTCAGCCCTGACCATGTTTCACCATCTCACAGGCTCTGTATCGCCTTCTCGTGCATGTGCACGGGGTCGTTGTAGTACTGGTTGAGGACGCCATAGACGCTCCTGTAGTCCCTGATGTTCCGGTTCACCATCCACATGAGGATGTCCTTGCGCCTCTCCATCTCGTTGATCAGATAGTCCACAGAGAGGTCCAGACTGAGGGCTATCTGGCCCAAGAGGTAGCTGCTCTCGAATTTGGTGTTGAATGTGTCGCTGGAGGGCACCCAGCTGGCCACCTCGTTGAGGCTGCCCCCCTGCCTGATCTCGGATATGTTCACGAACTTCCTGCTGGAGGAGCGCACGGCGCCCTCGAGGAACACGGGCGACCTGACGTGCTTCACGATTATCATGCAGTTCATCAGGGAGAGGATCGAGTGGGGGATGTTCATCGGGGGCTGTGTGAGCCTCTTCAGCGCTATGTCCGGGCTGTCTGCGTGCATCGTGGTGAGGCCGCCGTGGCCCGTGGCCAGGCTCTGGAATAGGACGTAGGCCTCATCGCCCCTGATCTCCCCTACTATGATGAGGTCGGGGCGGTGCCTGACCGCCGACTTGATGAGGTCGAAGAGGGATATCTCCCCGGTCTTCTCCATCCCAAAGCCGGGTCTGGATATAGACGAGATCCAGTTCTCGTGGGGGAGGTTTACCTCTGCGACCTCCTCTACCGAGATGACCTTGTACCCGGGGTGGACGAGGCAGGCGATGGCGTTGAGGGCCGTGGTCTTCCCGGCGCCCGTGGATCCGAGGATCATCGCCGAGTACTTGTTCTCCATGAGGAGCCAGAGGTAGGCTGCTATCGTCTCGCTGAGGGTCTCACCCTTGATGAGGTCTACTATCGTGAGGGGGTCAGCCCTGAACTTCCTGATGGTGAAGCTCGTGCCGGCCGGCGTTACCTCCGTCCCATACGTGACCGCCAGCCTGTGCCTCCCCGGGAGGGTCGCATCCACGATGGGGAATGCGAGGCTCACGTGCTTCCCCGACTTGTGCACGAGCCTCATAATGTAGTCGTTTATCTCCTCCTCGCTGAACTGAATGTTCGTCCTGATGTTCTCGAAGTCCCTGTGGAATACGTAGAGGGGCTTACCGAAGCCGGTGCAGCTGACGTCCTCTATGTTGATGTCGTGCATGAAGGCATCGATCTTACCGAAGCCTGCGATGTCCCTCTCGAGGTAGTAGATGACCTTTTTCAGGCCGATGGGGGTGAGGCCCTTTACCAGCTTCTTGTTCTTGTCCAGGATGAGGGGCACCTGCTCCTTGAGGGCCTCTCGGAGAGTCTGCTCCTCTCTCGGGGCTTGCAGGTCCCTCTCGCATACCTCTCTGAGATTCCCGAGGGTCTCCCTCTCCTCCATGGTAAGCGCCAGCTCGTCGATGATGTATATGTGCTCGGAGTTCTCTGAGTTGCGGGCTATTATACAGTATGAGAATGGAGGGTTGAGGGGATATTTCTGGAGCTCCTCGTAGCCCTCCGGTACCCTGTATCTCCTCATGCCCAGGACGCCCAAGAGGGCCTCGCCGGGTACTCCCTCGTCCTTCTTCTCAGGTAGTTTAATCTTCTTTTTTCCTAGTAATTGCACCTTCTATCCATCCTCCCATCTTCCCATGACCAGCACGGGTCCTGAGCCCAGATCTGTGCAGTTGAGCGAGAGAGTCCCATATCCCCCTTTATAGGTGCCTGAGGCAGACACGTTCCAGGGCAGGTAGGCTTCACGTAGGAGCGTCCCCGTCCACGGGTCTCCGAAGCCGCCTTCCACCCATGCCTTGGAGCCGTCTGACTCCAGCCTGACCCAGTACTGACGATTCCCTATCTTTGTGGGCGTTTCGATACTCACTTTGACGGTTGCCCCCGTGGCCTCCGTGATGCTCATTAGCTCGGTTCCCTCTGCGGCCACGGCCTCCATCAGCCTCCTGAGCTCCTTCTTCTCCGCTGTGCTCTCGAGGGCACCCACTTGGCCTTCGAAGGCGTTTGTGAGCATCAGGGAGACAACCCCCATGGCTACCAGGGTGTAGAAGTAGTTGGTGGCCTGGGACGGCATCAGATCTCCACCCCCTGTATCTTGACGTAGCCGATGACGAGCTCTATTCTCACGGTCGACCCCGAGGCCCCCACCGTCAGGGGGACCGTTATGGTCCGCTCAGCTCCATTCAGAACTGCCTTCAGATCGATCTTCGTCACGCCTGCATCCAGGTCGTAGCTTCGGACCTGCGTCGTGACGTTCTCTGACTCCACCTTGACGTGGAATTCCCCGCCGGATTCGATGGATGCGGAAGAGTTGAGGTTGACGATGTAGACTCTGACGTTGTTTATCCTCCGGCCTGAGACCAGGTCGCCCGCCGAGGATGAGGCGAGGGGCCTGTATCGGGCTATCAGCTCCTCATTCTCGTCGCCTACCCCCACGCTCATCTGGGCCTGGTAGGACGCGCTCTGGTTCACAATCGCCCTGTCGTCTCCCCGGATCCATGTTCCGTAGTGGCCTATGACAGTGCTGGGCAGCTCGTAGATGAAGCGCCCTGTGTCGCTGTCGAAGAGAGTGTAGGTGGTCCCG
>JAUWDP010000090.1 GCA_030608725.1 Candidatus Bathyarchaeota archaeon | reverse complement strand
GGGGAGTCGCCCCTGGGACCCATCCAGATCGTCATCACGGGTGAAGTCACGAAGGCCGTTGAATATCTCTGTGGGTAACAGCCATCCACATGATAACAGGTTTTTACATGACCCTTTTCTTGGGTATTTTTTGTCCATTTCCTCGTAAAATACCGAATTCTATATTTAGATAACGTCCAAAATACGTATAGTATATACTCCTTACACCTGATTCAGAAAGTAATAAATATATAATACCCATCTTGACCAAGGAGACTTACGAAGAGTGGTCTTATGAACAAATATGTTGAAGGAATATACGACTCGGTCGTAGAGAGAGATCCACTGCAGAAAACATTCCACCAAGCTGTCTACGAGGTTCTGGAGAACATCGAACCTGCCATCGACAAGTACCCCCAGTACAAGGAGCACAAGATCCTTGAGAGGATTATTGAGCCCGAGAGGATCGTCCAGTTCCGCGTCCCCTGGAAGGACAAGGACGGCGTGATCCAGATCAACAGGGGCTACAGGGTCCAGTACAACTCCGCCATCGGCCCCTACAAGGGCGGCTTCAGGTTCCACCCCACGGTTGTCCTGGGGATGATGAAGTTCCTGGGCTTCGAGCAGACGTTCAAGAACAGCCTCACCGGCCTCCCCATGGGCGGCGGCAAGGGCGGTTCCGACTTCGACCCCAAGGGCAAGACTGACGCAGAGGTCGAGAGCTTCTGCACCAGCTTCATGATGGAGATGTACCGCCACATAGGCCAGTTCGTCGACGTCCCCGCTGGAGACATCGGCGTCGGCGCCCGTGAAATCGGCTACATGTACGGCGCTTACAGGAAGATCACCAACGTCCACGGCACCTGCGTCCTGACCGGCAAGGGCCAGAGATACGGTGGCTCCCTGATCAGGCCCCAGGCCACGGGCTACGGTGACGTCTACTTCGTGGAGCAGATGCTGAAGACCAAGGGCGAGGACATGAAGGGTAAGGTCGTTACCGTCTCAGGCTCCGGCAACGTCGCTCAATACGCCGTCGAGAAGTGCCTCCAGCTGGGGGCCAAGGTGGTAACGATGAGCGACTCAAGCGGCTGCATCTACGTCCCGGACGGAATCACGAAGGACCAGTGGGACTATGTGATGGAGCTCAAGAACGTCAAGAGGGGACGGATCAAGGAGTTCGCTGAGAAGTACAACGTCGAGTACGTCGATAAGGGCAGGCCATGGGTCTACAAGTGCGATGTCGCATTGCCCTGCGCCACACAGAACGAGCTGGACGGAAAGGACGCCCAGACCTTGGTCGACAACGGTGTACTGGCGGTCGGCGAGGGCGCCAACATGCCTACCACCCTAGAGGGCATCAACATCTTCATCGAGAACAAGATACTGTACTCACCCGGGAAGGCATCCAACGCGGGCGGGGTCTCTACCTCAGGTCTAGAGATGGCCCAGAACAGCCAGCGCTACTTCTGGAGCGCCGAGGAGGTGGACCAGAAGCTTCACCAGATCATGGTGAACATCCATAGCGCCGCCTACGAGACATCCAAGATCTTCGGCCAGCCGGGCAACTACGTCCTAGGCGCAAACATCGCTGGCTTCCTCAAGGTAGCCGACGCAATGGTGGCCCAGGGCGTCTATTCCTAGGAAACGAAGCGAGATTCCAGACGGGGTCTTAAAAAACCCCTTTTTTTCCACCTAAACCCTAAATAATCAGCCATTCCGCCGTGTCTCGGATCCTTGGTAAAGTCTTAAAAAGTCAAGTAGTATACTGAAGGGATTACAGGAGATTCGGTTATGGTATCAGTTATCGTGATCTACTACACTAGAGGCGGGAAGACGAAGAAGATGGCGAAGGCCATCGTCGAGGGCGCCAACGCCGTCGGTGCCGAGGGAACAGCCAAGAGGGTGGACTACGCCACCATGGTCGACCTGGCGGACTGCGACGCGGTCGCCTTCGGCTCCCCCAACTACTTCAGCTACATGGCTGGAGACATGAAGTCCTTCTTCGACAAGGGCCTCAGCATCAGAGGGAAGACGGAGGGCAAGCCCGCAGCGGCCTACACATCGGGTGGGGGCGACAGCGATACAGCCCTCGCCAGCCTTGAGAGGATGATCGGCGCATTCAAGCTGGAGAAAGCCGCCGAAGGCATCATCCAGTCCGGCGACCTGACCGACGAGGTCTTGGAGAAGTGCAAGGCCATGGGGAAGGCCCTCGCCGAGGCTGCCGCCAAGAGGTCTGCCGAGCCTACAGAGTAGAACCCTATTTTTTCATCTTTTTTTCTTGCCTGCGAACATTAATGAGCGAATAGTGACAGACTTTGGTCTATGTCTGATTACGATATTCTCATCGCCAACGCCAAGATAGTGGACGGGGTGAACAAAGCCTACACCGGGTCCATAGGGGTCAAGGGTGGGGCCGTCGCCGCCGTGGGAGATGTAGAAGAAGATGCAGTCAGGGTCATCGACGCCTCAGGGCTCCTCGCTGTGCCCGGCTTCGTTGACCCCCACTCCCACGCAGACGGGAGCTTCCCATGGTACCCCGACTGCGAGAGCGCCGTGATGCAGGGGTGCACCACGGTGGTGGCGGGGCAGTGCGGGGGCTCCCCGGGGCCACTGGGCGAGTTCATGAGACCACCCAGGGGGCTGACGGATGAGCTCTTCGAGAGGTACCCCTACGTATACCACCGCCCCAAGCCCCTCCTCCCCGTGGAGGAGGTCAACGAGATGCTCGACGAGAAGTATGGCTGGCACATCGACTGGAAGACGATGGCGGAGTACTTCGCCCACATCGGGAAGAAGGGTATCGCGGTCAACTACGCTCCCCTCGTCGGCCACGGGACTGTCCGCTACAAGGTGATGGGGGAGGACTACGAGCGCCATTCCACCTCCGAGGAGCTGGAGGAGATGAAAGAGCTCATCCACGCGGCGATGGGGGAGGGCTGCCTGGGGCTGTCCACGGGGCTCGACTATGACCCCGATGTCTTCGCGGAGAAGTCGGAGATCGACGGCTGCGTGGAGGTCCTCAAGGAGTACGACGGGATCTACGTGCCCCACTGGAGGAGGACGGGGCGCCGCCGGAACATCGGGAAGGGAGCGGTGTATGCGGAGCCCCAGGAGGGCATCCTGGAGGTGTTGGACACCGCCCGTAGGACGGGGGTGAGGCTGCACATCGCCCACATCGCTCCCGGTTGGCACACGGTCCCGCCGATGACACCGGAGATAGGCGTAGCTGTCGGGAAGGCCACCCTGGAGCCCATCGACGATGCCATCGCCGACGGAAATGAGGTGAGCTTCGACTGCATCCCCTGGGAGTGCTGGGAGCCCCTGCCCTACCTCTGCAGCGGCCACTTCACCCAGTTCCTCAGGCTCTTGGGGTCCAGGGAGAGGCTCGCCGAGTGGCTGAAGGTGGACGAGTTCAGGAAGAAGTGCTGGGACGAGATAGAGTCGGGGAAGCTCTTCCAGAGGGTTGTCATCAACCCCTGCCTCAACGCCGCTCACTGGGCCGAGAACCTCTACATCACGAAGCACTCCAACGAGGAGTACGACGGCGTCCTCCTCTTCGAAGCCGCCGAGAAGATGGGGAAGGACCCGTGGGAGGCCCTCTGCGACCTCATCGTTGAGGACCCTGATAGCCGGGGGAGCCACAAGGACTACCGAGGGATCGAGGAGCAGATGCAGGTCTTCTTCAGGCACCCCGCCTGCTCGGTGGGGCTCGACGTCTCCGTCGCAGACGACAAGTGGGAGATCAAGGTTCCCCCCTACTCCATCCCGCTGCCGGACACCTACTCGGGTTACCCCAAGTTCCTCATCAGGAACGTCAGGGAGGGAAGCCTCCTCACCATCGAGGAGGCGGTTTACAAGTGCTCCACGCTGCCCGCCAAGGTCTACAGGCTTGAGGGCCGGGGGGTCATCGAGCCGGGGGCCTACGCCGACATCGCCCTCCTGGACTGGGAGGGGCTGAGGATCGTGGGGAAGCCCGAGGAGTCCCGGAGCTACCCGGAGGGCGTCAGGTACGTCCTGGTGAACGGCTCGATGGTCGTGGACGATGGAGTGCATACTGGGGAGAGGCCGGGACAGATTCTGAGAAGGGAGAACTGACAGCCCCATCCTTCACTCCCCAATGAGATGGGGGGATTCCTCGGGGGAGTATTGTATATTTATGGGATATACGACACAGGTTCACCTGGTGGTTACACTGAGTAAGTATAATGAGTACGGGAAGCGGATCGTGAAGCATATCTGGCCGTCGAGCCATCCTCTGGCGGTCAAGATGCTCGAGGACAGGGACGAGGTGCCCGAGGGGGCGAAGCGCCCCACCGTCGACTACGGGAAGTGCCTCTCCACGTGCCAGGTCTTCTCCCTGTCAAGAAAGTACGGGGAGTGCGTGGCCCAGCTCTTCGAGGACATGTGGTGCCCCGAGCCCGTCATCGGGTTTGGCCTCGCCGAGCCCCCGCAGTACTTCCTGGACGGGAACAACCGCTACCCCGACGGGGTCGCCTCCCTGGAGGCCGGCGCCAACTGGGCCCGGGAGTTCCCGAGGCTGGAGACCGGGAAGTACGTGGGCATCGTCTCCGCGCCCCTGACGACCGCGAGCTTCGAGCCGGACGTTGCCGTGATATACTGCAACTCCGCCCAGCTCACGAGGCTCCTGCTGGGTATAGCATACAACGACGGTCGGGACGTCGCCACGGTGCTAGGCGGTCACGCCGCCTGTGTCTACGCGGTCGTGCCAACTTTACTGACTGGAAAATGTCAGGCCGCCGCCCCCTGCCGGGGAGACCGGGGACGTGCCGGAGCCCAGGACGACGAGCTGATCTTCTCCGTGCCTAAGGAGAGGATCGGCGATCTGGCCTATGGCCTTGAGCAGAAGGGTACGGGTTCGCTGCCCACCGGCTTCTCCATGGCGCCGGAGTACGATCTCTCCCCGAGCTACGCCGAGATGGCGCGACAGATGGGGCAGAAGAGGGCTGACGGATCGGAGATCAAGGGTAAAGGCAACGAGGAGAGGAGGCGCGCCCTCCAGTACCGCTGACCGGGTGGTCCACTGCGGAGAACGCCCGTTCTCCTCCTTTTTCCATGTTTTTTAGGAAGAATGAGGCGATTATATTATACGTTTCACTTCCGTAGATATTGCAGCGATGGCGAAGAAGCTGCCCAGCTACGAGCAGATCGTAGAGGAGGCACTGGAGGTCTTCAAGCAGTACGACTCAGCCCTCACCCTCCGGCAGCTCTACTACCGCCTCGTCTCGAAGCGCCTCATCCCCAACACGATCAACAGCTACAAGCGGCTGAGCCGCATCATGGTGAAGGCCAGGGAGCAGAGGGACGTCCCCGTCAACTGCCTCGAGGACCGGAGCCGCCGCATCCTGGGCAGGGGCGACACGGGCTACGCCTCGGCCGAGGAGTTCCTCCGGAGGCGTATCACCGGCCTCAAGGAGAGCTACAAGGAGTTCACCTTGCTCATGTGGGACGACCAGCCCAACTACGTCATCGTGAGCCTTGAGAAGGACGCCCTGAGCAGGCTCATGAGCGACATCGCGAACCAGTACTCCGTTAGGACCTTCCCAACCCGGGGCTACCCCAGCTTCACATACGTCAACAGGATGGCCACCTACATCCGGAAC
>JAUWDP010000100.1 GCA_030608725.1 Candidatus Bathyarchaeota archaeon | reverse complement strand
CGGGTCAGCTCGACGACCCTGAGAAGCCCGTACGGGTTGGGCCCTGCCTCCTTGAGGGCTACGATGTTCTCGTGCCTGGCCAGCCTAGCGATGGTCTCCGCCTCGATGTTGACCCCCGCCCTCTCGGGGTTGTTGTAGATGACGATGGGCAGGTCCACGCTGTCGGCGACCTCCTTGTAGTACCTGTACAGGGCCTCCTGGGTGGGCTTGATGTAGGCGGGCTGGACGAGGAGCCCACAGTCGGCGCCGGCGTCCTTGGCGTACCGTGCGTTCTCAAGGGTGTCTCTGGTTGACACCGCCGAGACCCCGCACATCACCGGCAGCTTCCCGCTCGCGGCGTCGATGACCGTGTCGATGATCTTCGTCTTCTCATCCTTAGTGAGAAGGAATCCCTCAGCCGTGGAGCCGAGGAGGAGGAGCCCGTTGCTACCATTCTCGGCGTGGAACTCGACAAGGCCCCTGAGTACGCCGTAGTTGACTTCATCGCCCTCGTTGAACGGGGTCACGAGGGCCGGCCATGAGCCCTCGACGTTGTAGCGCTTCATCTCGACCGGAGATGGTCCATCTCCGCTAATAAGCTTCACGCGGGCTCAGAGGTCGAAGACCTTCCCCGGGTTGAGGATGTTGTGGGGGTCGAAGGCCCTCTTGATGCCCCTCATGAGCTCGATCTGGGCCTCCTCCACCTGCCTGGGCAGGTACCTCTTCTTCGCCAGCCCCAGGCCGTGCTCCCCGGAGATCGTTCCGCCGAGGCTCAGCGCGAGGTCGATGAGCTCCCCGATGACCGCGTCCAGGACCTCCCTCCACATGTCCTCGTCCAGCTCACCTCGGACGATGATGCTGTGGACGTTCCCGTCGCCGGCGTGGCCGACGTTGGAGATGATCACTCCGTGGCGCTCCGCCGCCGCCTCGGCCCCCTCGATGTAGTCAGGGATGTGCTTCCTGGGGACGCAGGCGTCCACCTCGTCTATCTCCCAGAAGGCCTTGTATGCGTCGAAGAGGCACTTACGCCCCTCCCAGAGCTGCTCCTGCTTCGCGGCTGTATCAGCAACGTATGCGTCCTCGGCGCCCATCTCCAGGCAGACCTTGCCCACGGTTTCAAGCTGGGCCTCGACTTCGTCCTTGGTGTTTCCCTCCACGGCGATGAGGAGGTAGGCGGGGTGGCTGTCGTCGGGGAGCTTCCTCTCCAGGTACCGCTGGGCGGTCTCCACGGCGTGCCGGGGCATGTACTCCAGGGCGTATGGGACGACCTTCCTCCTCACGATCTCGGAAACGGTAGCGGCCGCCTCTCTGGTGGAGTCGAACGGGACGAAGACGAGGGCCGTGTGCCTCGGCTTGGGGACAAGCCTGAGGGTGGCCTTGGTGACCACGGCCAGGGTCCCCTCGGAGCCCACGATGAGGTCGAGGAGGCTGTACGCGGTGGAGTTCTTCACTATCTTCCCACCTAGGTGTATCACCTCCCCGCTGGGCAGGACGGCCTCGAGGCCGTGGACGAAGTCCCGGGTCACGCCGTACTTCATGCCCCGAACCCCGCCGGCGTTCGTTGAGATGTTCCCTCCGAGGCTCCCCGACTCCTGACCCGGGTCCGGGGGGTAAAGAAGTCCTAGCTTCTCTGTCTCAGCGTGGAGGTCCACGATGAGGACGCCGGGCTCCACGACGGCCATCAGGTTCTCCTCGTCGATCTCCAGGATGCTGTTCATCCGCTCAAGGTTCAGGGCTATCCCCCCGAAGACGGGATGGGAGCCCCCGCTGAGGCCCGTCCTTGAGCCCTGGGGGGTGACAGGTATCCTCTCAGAATGTGCGAGCCTCATGACGGCGGAGACCTCCTCGGTGCTCCGGGGGCTCACGACGACCTCAGGGGGATGCGGGGGCTCCAGGCTTTCGTCTATAGCGTGCTTCTCTAGGTCCTCTGGAGATTCGGAGACGTATTTAGCCCCGACGATCTCCTCGAGCTTCCTGCGGAGCTCCTGCGTCACCTGGCCGTACTCAAGCATCTCCCTTATGCTTCCTAACCTTCTCGGCCAGTATAGGTATGACCTCGTAGAGGTCTCCCACGGCTCCCAGCGTGGAGACGCTGAAGATGGGGGCCTCCCTGTCCTTGTTGATAGCGATGATGACGTCGGAGGTCTTCATCCCAGCGAGGTGCTGAACCGCCCCGGAGATTCCGCAGGCCATGTAGAGCTTGGGCCTCACGGTCCGGCCGCTTAGACCTACCTGGTGGCGGTACTCCTTCCACCCCTCATCGACAGTGGGCCTGCTCGCGCCCACCGCCCCTCCCAGAGCTTGGGCCAGCTCCTCGATGACGGCGAAGCCACTGGGCTCCCCGAGGCCCTTCCCGCCCGAGACCACGATCTCGGCGTCGATGATGTTCACCTGCTCCGGGGAGGGCTGGTAGTCGAGGATCTTGACCCTGTCCGGGAGCGCCTCCATGTCGACGGGCTTTTCCACGATCTCGCCCTTCCTGTCGGGGTCCACATCGGCCTCCTTCATCATCTTGTATCTCACGGTTGCCATCTGGGGCCTGCTGTTGGGGCAGATGATGGTGGCCATGATATTCCCGCCGTAGGCGGGTCGAGTCTGGAGAAGGAGCCTCGTCTCGGGGTCGATCTCCAGACCCGTGCAGTCAGCTGTGAGACCCGTCTCCAGGACTGCCGCCAGCTTCGGCCCTAGGGACCTGCCTATTGACGTAGCCCCTATGAGGAAGAGGCTGGGCTTCACCTCGCGGACCAGATCACCCATAAGGGCGGAGTAGGGGTCGTCCCTGAAGTCCTCTAGGGCGGGGTCCTCGTACGTGAAAACCTTGTCCGCACTCCTGACCGCTAGCTCCTCGGCCCCCGCCTTGACGTCGCTGCCTATGAGGACCGCGTAGAGGGGCTCCCCCAGCTGGTCGGCCAGCTCACGTCCCTTCCCCAGTAGCTCGTATGCGACGGGGTGGACCACGCCCTTCCTCTGCTCGGCGTAGACCATGACGCCCGTGTACTCTGATAGGTCTGCCTCGCCCTCCGTCTCCTTTATGGTGATGGCATCCTCGGGGCAGGCCTCGACGCATGCGTTGCAGAGCCTGCAGTCGTCCTTGATCTCGGGATAGTCTCCTACCATCTCGATTGAGCCGAATGTGCACGCCTGGACGCAGAGGCCGCAGCCCGTGCAGCGCTCCTTGTCGATTGAAATGGGTAGTTCGCTCATATCAGATCACCTTGCACTCCATGAGCTTCTGGAATATGCTCTCAGCGAGCTCCTCGGGGGTCCCCTCAACGACGTCGCCCCCCTCCGGGGGAGTGGGCGTGAATATCTTGACCACCCGCGTTGGCGAGCCGTCGAGGCCCAGGCGGGCTGGTTCCGCATCCACGTCCTTCGATGTGATCTGCTTTATCTCGGCCTTCCGGGCGCCCATCCTCCCCCGCAGGGTTGCCAGGCGGGGCTGGTTGATGTCCTTGGAGACCGAGAGGACGATGGGTAGGGGCGCCTCCAGGGTCTCCACCCCATCATCCAGCAGCCTCGTGAGCCTGATCTTCCCGTCGGCGATGTCGAGGATCTTGTTCACGTAGCATACGTGGGGGACGTTTAGGTGCTGGGCCAGCTCCGGACCGACCTGACCGGTGTCACCGTCCGTGGTCTTGAGCCCACATATCACAATGTCGTAGGGGGCTATCTTCTCGATGCAGAGGCCCAGGGTGTAGCTGGTGGCCCAGGTGTCGGCGCCCGCGAAGGCGCGGTCGGTGGCCAGGTAGGCCTCGTCGCATCCCAGGGCGATGGTCTGTCTGAGGGCCGACTCGGCCTGGGGTGGGCCCATGCTCAGCACCTTGACGTTTCCCCCGTATCTCTCCTTGATTGAGAGCCCCTCCTCGACGGCATACTCGTCGAAGGGGTTTATGACGGCGTCGACGCCCTCCCTCTTGAGCCTCCCCGTCTCCTCGTCGAACTCCACCTCGGTGGTCTCAGGAACCTGCTTGATACAGACTATGACGTTCAATCCCTCGCTCATCCAATCCCGTCCGATGTTTAAACTTCCTATGAAAGGTTCATTCGATCCGTATAAGAATTCGGTTTAGACTCCAAGAAGGCTTATCTAAAAATACAGACAACATTATCTGAGGTTTAAGAGATGCCCGTCCACCCCATAGAGTTCAGGTACTCCTACCCAGAGATGTACGCGGTCTTCACCGAGGAGGCGAAGCTCCAGAAGTGGCTCGACGTCGAGGTCGCCCTCGCCTGGGCCCACGCCCAGCTGGGCACGATACCCGAGGAGGCCGCAGAGGAGATCGCCAGGAAGGGAAAAGTAGGGATCGTGGAGCTCGACCGGGTGAAGGAGATCGACAGGGAGATCCACCACGACCTCATGGCGATGGTCCGGGCTTTCACGGAGGTCTGCGACGGGGACGCCAGGAAGTACATCCACCTGGGGGCCACCAGCTATGACACGGAGGACACCGCCCTCGCCCTCCAGCTGAGGGACGCCCTGGCGATTATGGAGGGGGACCTCAGGGAGCTCCTGGGGGTCCTGCTCAAGCAGGCGGAGGACCACAAGGAGACCCTCACCATTGGGAGGACCCACGGGCAGCACGCCGTCCCCATGACCTACGGGATGAAGTTCGCCATCTGGGCAAGCGAGGTCGCAAGGCACCTAGACAGGCTCGACGCCGCGCGGGGCCGCCTCCTGGTCGGGAAGATGAGCGGGGCGGTGGGGACCATGGCCAGCTTCGGGGAGAAGGGGTTCGAGGTCCAGAGGCTCACCATGGAGCGCCTTGGGATCGAGTCGGTGCTCATAGCCAACCAGGTGGTCCAGAGGGACCGCCTCGCGGAGCTCCAGTGCGTCTTCGGCCTGATAGCTGGGACCCTTGACAAGATAGCCAGGGAGATCAGGAACCTCCAGAGGACCGAGATATCCGAGATGTTCGAGCCCTTCCGACAGGACCAGGTGGGCTCATCGACGATGCCCCACAAGCGGAACCCCCATAAGACTGAGAGGGTCTGCGGCCTCGCCAGGCTGATCCGGTCCAACATCGTCCCCGCATTGGAGACCATCGCCCTTGAGCACGAGAGGGACATCTCCAACTCCTCCCTGGAGCGGATAATCATCCCCGAGGGCTTCATACTCACCGACTACATCCTCAGGCAGATGACGGGAATCCTCAGGGACGCCGTCTTCGACTACACGAACATCGAGAGGAACCTCAACCTCACGCTGGGGCTCTGCCTCACCGAGAAGGTGATGATCGAGCTTGTGGAGAAGGGCATCGGGAGGCAGGACGCCCACGAGATGCTCCGCCGTCTGGCGATGAAGTGCTGGAAGGAGAG
>JAUWDP010000015.1 GCA_030608725.1 Candidatus Bathyarchaeota archaeon | reverse complement strand
GTGTAGTAACCGCTCTCCGGGTCCAGGATCGTTGTCCTGCCACCGCCAACCATCATTGCAGCTGAACGCATCGATGTGTCCGAGCTGGCACGGATGACCCAGTAACCGGTGTCCCCATCATAAGCCTGCAGCATGCTGGCTAGGAGGACAGCCTGGTCCTCGTCGTCCCCGCGTCTCTCGGCCAGCGTCTCGTTGGGGTACCTATAGGTCTCACTTTCCCACTGAGGGCTCACCGAGGCATCCTCCGAGAGCACGGGGTGGGGGGAGTCATACGTGTAATCTATGTGGGCTTCAACCCAGTCGTAGAGGGATCTGATGTCGTTCCACTTCACCATCTCGGATTTCCCATCGCCCGTACTGATCGTGACATCCAATGTGGTGCTCACCACCGCCGCGTCCTCGGGGGTGATCATGCGCCCTTTGAGGACTCCCAACCCCGCCCGCGCGTTGATCTCACCCACGATGTCCAGGTAGTCGTCGCGATGCTCCTGGTACTCCGTTTCGAGGCTCGACTTGTCCGCCTCGAGCGAGTCGTAGGCAGCCTGGGTGTCCCTGTAGTTGTCCCAGAGGCTGTCATAATCACCCTGGAGTTCTAGCAGCTCTTCCGAGGTCTCCCCGTGCTCGCTCTCAAGGGCCGTGAAGTCGTTCAGGACCACCGCGTAGCTATCATTCGTCTCGTTCTTTTCCACCATGAAGTCTTTGTAGGTCTGCTGGAGCCTGTCGTATTCGTTGGTTAGTGCGGTGTGCTCCATCTTCAGTTCGTTCAGGTCTTCGATGAGCTCTATGTTGGCGTTCAGCTGCTCGGTGTACTCTTCGTAGATGACGTCGATGGATCCGGGGAACCTTCCCGTCAGTCCCTGCATCGTCAGTGCTATGTAGACTCCCTCGACTGCGGCTATGGAGGCTAGAACGATGATAGCTGCAAGTATCTTACGGTCCATTAGTGAGACCCGTCCTGTGAACGATAAATTGGTTATGAAGTGTTAAACCAGACTGAGAATGTAGTTTACTAAGAGGAATTTCAGGGTAATAATCGTACTTTAAATGGTCAATCGGGTTTATTCGCGTCATTAAAACAGTAAATCCATTTATTTGAGGATTTATTAGATAAAAATAGCCATCTCAGGACTTGATATGTTTCCCCATTCCCCACGCGCGATTCTCCTCTGGATTACCCCTTCAACGTGGCTTCCACTATTTCGATGGCCTCCTCAACCCTATGGTGATCCACGAGGAGGCTGAACCAAGAGTGGCCGACCTGCACCCAGGGCACTTTCACGCCTATGCCTGTAAGCGCCTTCTTCGCCTTGCTCACCCCCTCTGTCGCGTCAAGTCCCCGCCCTTTAACGGAAAGATAGCCGAGGTCCTCGGTGCAAGATACCGCTTTTACTTCTCCGGATTCCACGAGCTTGTGGGCTCCAATGAGGGTTTCCAAGGGGTCGCCGTCGACCACCAACAGGGTCGACTCCCCGTTCCCTATGAGCGCCAGGGTTCGCCCTCCGGCGGCCTCGACCGCCTCGGTGACATGAGTTAGGCTGCTGGGCTTGGAGACGATGTCTCCGACCAGGTTGAGCAAGAAGACTGGGCTCTCATACGGTTCAACTAAATTTTCGGGTAGTGTTCCATCTATCATAGTACCATCCCCATCCAGGGGTCCATGCCTCGAGACTATGCGAATTGGGAGGCCTCCGGGCTTGTACTTGAAGACCTTGTCGTGGAGGACCTCGGCCCCCGCCGACGCCATGAGGTTTGCCTCCCAGGCGCTGAGCCGCCCGATGGGTCTCGCGGACTCAACCTTCTTAGGGTCAGCGGAGTAGACTCCGGCCACGTCCTTGACCAGGACAACCTCATCGGCACCGAGGCAGCGGCCCAAGATCACGGCGGTTGTATCGCTTCCACCGCGGCCCAGGGTGGTGATGTTCCCCGAGGGGCTCCTGCCCGTGAATCCGCAGACAACCGGTATTCTTCCCCTCTCGACCAGGGGCTTGAGCCCCAGCTCCACGTTGCTCAAGCACTCCTCGACGATGGGCTCAGCGTCGCCGTAGGTCTCGTCGGTGACGATGGGCCAGCTGGGGGAGTCGGGCGTGATCTCTACGGCGTCCACCCCCATGCCCTTCAGGGCAGAGGCCATGAGCCGGGCGCTCTGCTCCTCCCCGAGGCCGATGATGTGATCAATGACATCCTTGGGCGTGTCCGGGGAGATGTCCTCTGCGACGCCCAGGAGCTGGTCGGTCACCCCCCTCAGTGCTGAGACTACGACCACGACCCCCACCCCTCGTTCGTACTCGGCCTTGACCGCCTCTGCGGCATTCCTGAATGCCAGCCCGTCCTTGAGCACCGAGCCGCCGTACTTCACGACGATGATCTTCTTTGAGGCCATCTAGCGTGCCTCCTTGGAGACGGGTTCCTCATCGTCGGGGTTCACGCCTATTATGGTCGGGACCTCCCCCCCGAGGCCGACGTGTCCCCTGTAGAGGATGAAGACTCCCCGGACGCCTTCGATGGTGAGCCCGAGCTCGACGGCCTCCTCGACGATCCTCTCCTCGTCGTCGCCTTTCACTGTGTTCGCTACGGCTGTCGCAGCGGCGTCGGCGATGCCGGCGTTCTCGGCGAAGATGGTTACTGCCTCGGCTTCTCCGAAGCTGAGGGCGTGGCTGAAGAGGCCGGAGCTGGTGGCCACGCCGATGGGGAACTCCTCAAGCCTGAATCCAACTCTCTTCGACAGGGGCGTCTCTCCGGCCTTGATGGCTATGTCTATGGGCCTGTCCGAGATGAAGTAGGCCTCGCCTCCGTTCTCGACCACAGCGACCTTGGCCCCGGCTCTGATCATCTCCTCGACGGCGAGGTCTGCCAGCACCCCTGCCACGGCCGCCATGGGGCCCACGCCAGCTCTCCTGGAGGCTTTGGCCATGAGCTTCACCGCCTTCGGTCCCCCATCTACTTCGATGGGGTTCAGGGCCATCTGGAAGACGGGTGTCCCCTTGATGTACTCCTCCAGTTCTGTGCGGTGGCTCTTGATGGCCGATACTGCGGCTTTTAGGGCTTCGAGTCTGTCGGTTATGATTGTGCACTGGGATTCCTTGAGCTGGTATTTCAGCCTGTGCAGCCCTTCAGTCTTGGACGAGATCATCTCCTCTAAGCCTCCGGAATAAAAAAAGTGGGTTTAGCCTATCCGAGGAGCCTTATGGCCTTCTGGGTGCAGGCGTCGACGCAGAGGCCGCATGTTATGCCGTTGCACTTCTCCTCGTCGAGGACGACCGTATAGTCCTCATCGAAGGTGAGGGCGTCCATGGGGCAGATGGAGACGCATGCCCCGCAGTCGATGCACTTGTCGTCGTCCTTCTCGACGAGCTTCCTGACGTCGACGGTTACGCCCTTGTCTCTGAAGGCCTTGATCACCTTGTCAGCGTGAGCCGACTCGATGTCCACCAGGATCTCGCCGCCCTGCTGGTTCATGTGGGCACTCAGTATGTTCACGGGCGTCCCCTGCTCCAGTATGACTTGGGATGTGATGGGCCTGTCGACGATCTCCTTGGAGAACCTCAGCATCACCCTAACCAGATCTGGCACCTCCCAGCAGTCTGGATATGTCCTCGGATGTCACTATTCCTAGTACCCTTCTCTCGCCGTCTACCACCGGTAGGGCTGAGATGTTGTGCTGGGCCAGGGTTCTGGATGCTGTCTCCAGGGGGTCGTTGAGGGAGGTCGTGTGGACGTTCCTGACGATGATGTCCTTCAACGTCTTCTTCCCGTTCGCGATGGACTTTGTGATGTCCCAGGAGGTGACGATCCCCGACAGCTGTCCCCGTCCGTCGACGACCACAACGTGGTTGACTGACCGGTTCACAAGCCGCTTAGCGACCTCCTCGATCCGCTCGTCCTCGCGACATGTGACTGCCTCGTGTACGATGTTCTCCACGAATGCTGTCTCACCTGTCTGCTTCATGGGTTTGAAGACCGTGTCGGTGGGGAGCTTCTCCACGTGCTGGGACAGGTAGAACGATGCGTCCTCGATCCAGGACTTCAGGGTCTCCGTGATCTTGTGGGCTGTCTTGAGGCTAGAGAGGCTGGTGACTTTGACGTCCCTGCCGTTGATGTCTACCCTCCCCGACTTCAGCTCCTTGTAGTTGGTATCCCTGATGGCCCCCTTGTCCCTGCGGGGTATACCGTAGTCCACAATATCCGTGACGACCTCCTCGTCCCTGATGGAGGCCTTCTCGGCCATACCCTCGTTGAGCAGTGGGATCGGGATGCCTATGCCGACGTAGAGGCTGGTACCGTAGTTGGTGAAGCTAGCTCCCCTGAGGAACTCGGGGCTCATCTTCTTAGCGTCCCCCCTCACCGAGATGGTGCCCAGACGACTCTTGGGGTTGTGCTGCGTCCCCTCCCCTATGACGTATCCCTGGCCCCCTCCCAGGAATATCCTGGTACCGAGGCCGATGGTCTCGTAGTCCGGGTCGTTGGTGAGGGGGTTTAACTCCCCTGCTCCCGAGTAGGTGGCGTTCCTATATCGGGGTAGAAGCTTTCCCATGTAGGTGTAGATGGTCTCGTCCCTGCCGTTTGTGGCGCAGGAGTACCTCTGATAGCCGTTCCTGAAGTTGAGCAGGTAGAACTGGTTGAGGTCCTCCTTGGTCAGCGTCGTCTCGATGCGGGTCCTCGGGTAGCAGTCCGTACCGTACGCCGTCGCCCTCAGTTCCACCTCCTTGCCCCTTATCAGGTCCTCGATGACGTGGGCTCCCCCATACTCAAATGACTTGGTCTCAGAACCAATCGTGGCCCCGATGTAGAGGTCCACGGCCGCCCCCGGGTGGGGGACAGGCACGTCGTTCAACCAAGCGTTCTGGATCTTTATCGGTGGGTCAGCATGGCCGAGGTTTATGATCGCCCCTGAGGAGCACATGGCTCCGAAGGTGCCGGTGGTGACGACGTCAACCTCCTCGTAGGCTACCTGGACGCCGCTGCTCTCCACCAGGTCTTTGAACTTGGAAGCTGTTAGAACCTGAACGTCTCCGTTCCGGATCTTCTCGTTAATCTCGGATATCGACCGCCCGTTCTTCCCCTTAGAAGATATATTTCTGAGGTCTTTTCCCTCCTAATCGTGAAACTAGAGTCCCTTATTCTTGTATAAATAAATATTTGTCAGGAATATTCCCTGGGGAATAAGGTCTTCACCTACTGCAAGTGGACCATCGACGAGCAGAATGGAACGTTAGGGGGTCATATCAAAGGTTGGAGAGGTATCCTCCTTTTCGTTAACCTATCAATCATAAAGACGGTAGAAAACGGAAATGATGAGGGTTAGATTATCCCCTCACCCATCCTCCGAAGACGGGATACATGCAGCAGATCACTTCGATGAACGCTGGTCTACTCGACTCGTTCTCTCTCAACGCCCTCTTCAGTGCGGGTGCCACCTCATCAGGGTCATCGATCCTCTCAGAGTGAATGCCAAGACCCTGCACAGACTTGGCGGTGCTCTGCCTCTCCGAGGTCGTCACCTTGTACGTGTGCGGGGAGTGGCCGGGCCCCCAGAAGCCGGGGCCGTATCCGCTGAACCCCGAGTTGTTGATGTGGACTGTCGTGATCCCCATTCCGTTCCTCATGAGGGCCTCGTAGTTGCCAAGCTGGTAGCCGACGCCGGCATCACCCGTCACGCTCACAACCTGCCTATCGGGGAATGCCAGCTTCGCGCCCATGGCGGCCCCGAGGCCGAAGCCCAGGGTGGTGACGTTTCCCCAGCCCATGAAGCCGTGGGGGATGAGGGCCTCGTAGACGGTGCTCAGCTGATCCCGGGTGCCCCCTGACTCATGGGTTACGAAGGAGTTCCCCCTGTCCAGGACCCCCATCAGCTCCCCGTAGACCCTGTAGGGGTTGATGGGGGACTCGTCCGAGGAGAGGAGCGGCCCATACTTCTCCGCCTTCGCTTTGTTCGCCTCCTCCAGCTCCTCCATGAGCCCCTCCCTATCGCTGGGCAATCCCCTACTCATCACCCCGTCTATGAGCTGCTTGAGCACCAGCTTTGCGTCCCCGAGGATGGCGTGGTCCGTCCAGTAGCTCCTGTTGATGTCGTCCTCGTCCACGGTGCAGTGGATTATGGTCTTACCCCCTGGATCCGGGATCACGTGGCCGAAGTGCCCGGGGGAGAAGCCGCACCCGATCGCGAATATGAGGTCGGCTTTGTGGAGGAACCTCTCCGCTGGGGCGCCCCTGACGCCCAGTGAGAGGGGGTGGTTCTCGGGGAAGCAGCTCTTCCCCTTGAGGGTCGTGAGCACCGGGGCCTGGACCGACCCGGCGAACTTCAACAACTCGTCGCATGCGTCCGCGTAGAAGACGCCCTGGCCAGCGTAGATGATGGGCCTCCTCGCCGAGAGGATAGCCCTTACCGCGATTTCTATGTCCCTGGTGTCGCCCTGAGACCTCCAGCCCTTCACCGGAGTGTATGGATGCTCCTCGTCGTCATACTCCCCGAGTCCCCTGGGGAGCTGGAGGAGCACTGGGGCTGGCCTACCTGAGCGGAGGTGGGTGTAGGCTCGCCTCATATACTCGGGGACCCTGTCCGCCCTGTTGATGTACCCGCTCCACTTGGTGACGCTCTGGAAGGCGTCGTCGATGTTGAACCTCTCCACGCCGCTTGACCCGGTCGGCACACCGTCAGTCAGGCAGAGGAGGGGCGTCCCGTCCTCATAGGCCTGGGCAAGGGCGCCGTAGGCCATCTGGATGCCAGCGGCGTTGAGGCCTCCCATGACGGAGCAGACGCCGAAGCTCTTCCCGTTGGAGACACGGGAGTAGCCGTCCGCGACGGCCACGGCGTAGCGCTCGTCACGGACCATGACATTCGGTACGCCCTCCTCCCCGCAGGCGTTGTTGAAGATGTTCGTGGGGAATGTACTTACGCCTTCAACGCCCTCGGATTTCAGTATCCTGACGAGACCGTTGGCTGCTTTAACCTTCAAAACTAGAACCTCAAATAATATTGACTGTACGCCCAGAAAAAACCTACTATTCTTAAACTAGCGGGATCTAGGGAACGGTTTATAACAGAGTTGGGATACCTAAGGAGAGCTTCAACCGTAGACTGGAGAAGGTATCGAGATTGCAGGTGGTGGAGAGGTCCCGTGAGTTCCTGAGGAGGCAGAACCACAACTACAGGATGCTCCTCGTCCGGGCCTCCGGGGCCACATTCCTAATGAACCTCACTAACAGCTACCAGGCCATCTACACGACGGCGCTAGGCGCCGACCCTGTGACCCTGGGCACTATGAGCAGCATAAGCAGCACCATCAACATGATAATCTCCCTGCCCTCGGGCTGGGTCACTGACCGCTACGACCTCAAGAAGGTGATGGGCATCGGGATGGTGTTCCAGGTGCTCATGATCGCCCTCTACGCCCTTGCTCAGGACTGGACATGGATACTGGTGGCGATGATGGTGAGCCCATTCATGATGGCGCTGATGTTTAGGAGCCAGAGTGTCATGTTCGCCAAGGCCCTGAAGGACGAGGAGCGGGCACAAGGATTCGCGCTACGCCAGGTCATCGCCTCAACCATCGGTATCGTCGCTCCCATTCCTGCCGCCTTCCTAATAGACTATTTCGGGGGGCTGACGGTCCAGGGAATCAGGCCCATGTACTACATACGTTTCGTAGGGCTGGTGATCGTCTACGCCTACGTCTACAAGAAGCTCGATAACGTCCCGCCCATGCCCCGGCCAAAGGGGCAGAAGACGAGCTTCTTCCAGGATATCCGGGACGTCTTCAGTGAGGGGGAGGGCCTCAAGGCCTGGATCGTGGTTAGCAGCATAGGCTCAATGATTATGGGGATGACGATGTCCTTTACCTTCCTCTACGCGGCGGAGATTAAGGGCGCTGACACTCTCACCCTTGGTCTCTTGAGCACAGCCTCCACCCTTGTATCGATAGTCTTCGCCATCCCTATGAGCAGGCTGGCAGATACCAGGGGCAGGAAGTTGGCGTTCCTATTGACCAGGCCCGCCCGGTTCCTGTTCTTCCTGATCATTGTGTTTGCTCCCCATCCCTCCTGGCTCATCCTCGCCTGGGCCTGCCGGGGGATAAGCATGGCTGGGAGCTCCTACCAGACCTGGATGCTTGAGCTGGTGCCAGCGGAGAAGAGGGGTCGATGGCTAGGCGTCACCAACACCATCAACTCGTTGGTCAGGATACCCGCCCCCATCATAGGAGGGATGATCTACGAGAGCGTAAACCCCGGCCTCATCTTCCTGATACCCGTTATCCTTGAGGCCGTAATCAGGCTGCCCATAATCTACTTTAAAATTCCCGAGACACTGAAGAAGAGATCCGTTGCGCTCGACGACTGATAAAAAAGGGTGAAGGATTTCTACCAGTCCTTCTCCGGCCTGAGGCCCAGGCGGCAGGCGATGTTCGCCTTATCGTCCTCGACTGGCACAAGTTTTCCGGGGTAGCCTGACATGATAGGCGACACTCCCGGTCCGTGACCCGTTGAGAAGCTGGCGCCATGGGAGACGACGCCGATGGTCACCGCCCCGGGATGGATACCCCTGGCGTAGTGAGAGAGCATGTCCTTGATCCCGACGATGTCGCCTATCCGTATCCCTGACAGTCCGTAGCTCTTGGTGAGCTCGGGGCTTGTGCTCTGGATATCGAAGTCGCCCAGGTCGGGTATGCCCCCGCTTCCCCCTCCTATCCCGGAGCCCATCATCCTGCCCTCCACTATCTTCGCCACAGGCACCACCAGCCCATCCCCTTCCTCGCGGATCTCCATGGCCTCAAGGAGCCTCGGGGAGAGGGACATCATCCGGACGTCCTCGTGGCCCTCAATCTCCAGACCCACGCCCCAGCCGGTGACCTGTATCTTGTCCCCGATCGTCAGCTTCTCCAGGGTCTCGAGGGGGAAGTCCACGAAGGTCTTGGAGTAGCCGTGCTTCCCCGTGACGGTGCCCTTCTCCCCCTTCGCCTCGCCCGTCACGACCCTCCCCTCGTTCCCGATGCAGGCGAGGGCGTTGAGAGCCGTGAACTGCCTCACGGAGCCCCGGTTCTGGAGGCAGACGCCCGGCTCGAAGTGGTCAGCGACCCAGCCGTAGGCGCAGTCGCCGACCCTGAAGTTGAGCTTGATACCCGATCCCCCGGGGCTGAGCCGAGGGACGCCGTCGAAACCGGTCCTGTAGCTCCCCGTCGTGGATGGGTGGGATATCTCCCCCAGGACGGAGACCTGGACCAGCCTGTCCTTGTTCGTCTTCAGCATCTTCACCACTCCCGGTCTCCTCTTAGGCCGAGGTAGTAGGCGACGTTCGCCTTTGGATCGATGACCGGCTTGAGCCTATCCTTGCTTCCCGAGAAGATGGTGGCTATGCCGGGTCCGTGTCCGCCGATCTCGCTTTCTCCGTGGGAGACGACTCCCACAACTATCCCCCCTTCGAAGACGCCGTTGCCGTACTCGGAGGTGACGTCGGTGACCGCGACGAGGTCCCCGAACCTCAGGCTGTCAAGCCCCAGCTCATCGTTGAGCTCCGGGCTGCAGGACTGGATGTCCCAGGCCCCCGCGTGGGACCCCCCTCGCCCCACCCCTGTCCCCATGACGCTGCCGGGGACGATCTTTACAACGGGAACCGTCAACTTCCCGTCCTCGATGCCCACACCGATCTTCTCCAGCAGGTGAGGCGCGAGGGAGGGTATCCTCACGTCCTCGAAGCCCTCTATGACGAGCCCGGTTCCCCAAGCCTCTATCTCGATCTTGTCGCCTATCGCGAGCTTCTCCCTGTCCTCTGGTGTGAAGTCGACGACGAGTCTGTACGAGCGCCCCGCGAAGAAGTAGGTCTTGCCGACTACGACGCCCTTGGCTCCCTTCGCCTCCCCTGTGAGGACCTTTGCCGGGTTCCCGATGCAGGAGAAGACGTTCACGCCCCGCTGCTTGGCTGAATCGGGGTCCGAGACGGCCACGCCGGCGTTGAGGTGGTCGGCATACCAGCCGAAGACGGGGTCCCCCACCCTCACGTTGTGGACTATGCCTCCGATGCCCACTGTGAGCTTTGGTCTCCCGTCCCATGTGGTCACGAAGCCCCTCTCCACCCAGAGCTCGGGATGGATGATCTCCCCCTTAACCTTCATCTTGACGAGTGAGTCAACATTGGTCTTCAACTCATGTTCACCAGTTGCACCATAATTCACCCTATCCATGTAAAAATAGAGGGGGTCGATCCCACACTCTTATCAGAACCTTTAATTCGACCCATCCTAGTGTGATAAAAAGGTAGTAAAATTGCCTTACTGTCAAAAATGTGGAGCACAGGTCGAGGAAGAATACGCGGTCTGCCCCATCTGCGGCGAACAGCTCAAGGGCCCGAAGCGCCAGGCCCGACCCACGGGGGCGAGAGCCTCAGATCACCTGTCGCTGGGCTACAGGATAGCCTCCTCGAAGCCCATGGTCTTCGCGCCGGTCCTGTTAGGTTCCCTGATCTCGACGCTGGTCAACCCCGATGGTTGGTCCCCTCTGGACCCCAGCTCCTACTCCCCTGTGTTCTTCGTCGCTGCGCTCCTCTCCCTCGCCGGCTCTGTACTGGTCTACCTGCTGAACTTCGCCTCCATCGATATGGCTCGGGACGCCTATGTCGGTGACCGGCTTGACCTCGGCGCCAGCATGAACTACGTCGTCGGGAGGATAGGGACGTTCATCGTCGCCTCCATCGTCGGCGTCCTGTTGTCCATAACCATCATCCTGATCCCCGTCTCCATCTTCATGTTCGTGATAATCGTCATGGACGAGACCAGCGTCGGGACCGCCGTCTCCAGGGCCTGGAGCGTCATCACTAGGGATTTCGGCGACGTCACCGTCATCATTCTCGCCTCGATAATCGGGACCATCTTACTGAGCTTCGTGCCCTGGATCGATGGGCTCCTCATCGCCTGCCTCGGCGTGGTGATCGACCTCGCCTTCATCAGCGTCTATGAGAAGCATAGAAGCGAGACATACTAACCATTATGAAAAAAGAGGAGCCGCTCAGTTTCCTTTACATCGCCTTGAG
>JAUWDP010000340.1 GCA_030608725.1 Candidatus Bathyarchaeota archaeon | reverse complement strand
TGCCTCAACGGTCCCTATGTCAGGGATGTCCATCTTGATGGTCTCGGAGTAGAACGACGGGATGCCCTCCATTGCGATGGACTTAGCCTCACCGTCTTCTACGTAGACCTTGGACTTCACCAGACCTGAAACCGTGTCCAGGGTGATTTCCGTGATGGGTTCAGTGACCTCCACCATCCCCGTGTTCACGAGCACCGCCGAGACACTGTATGTGCTGTCACCGCAGGCACTGAAGTATCCGTCAGTCCAGAGGTAGATGACGCCGACGTCCGCCTCGGGGACCGTCGGCTCGGTGAGCACGGCTCCGAGCATTCCCGCGAAGCCCCTGGGCTCCTTGAGCAGCGTCGGCCTCAGGTCGTCGTAGTGCTCTTGGAAGTAGGCCTGTTTCTCGGCCATCGTGGAGCCTTTGATCTTGGGTATCCCGCCCACGACGACCCTGGTTGCCTCCCCTGAAGAGTGAGTGTCAATACACGATATTATCCTCGAGAACTTCACAAACCGACACCACGATGATATCGGGGAGATGGATATTTACCGTTTTTGGGTTCAGGTCGTTGAGCGCCACAGGATCCTAAGGTAGATTATTGCGCAGATGAGTGCTGGGATGTGGAAGATGCAGACCTCGAAGACGAGGTCGAACAGGGCATACGAGGTACGCTGGATCAGAAAGATGCCAAGCGAGAGGGCTATCATCACGTAGGTCGTAGCCCGCCACGAGCTCACGTTGTATAGCCCTATCTGTATCACCAGCGTAGAAAAAGGGGTTTAGGTTAAAATCAGTTGCTTCTCCACTTTAGGAGGACTTGTAAGTCAATGTCCTGCCATGACCTATCGGGCAGTACCCTGCGCAACGTCATGGGAAGGACGCCATCTTTTAGCTCCGTCAGGGCTATGTCTATTGGGTCGCTCATCTCCTCGGGCAGCTCCGCGAGAATGGGAGCTCCCATGGATAGCTGCAGCGATCTGGCGCCGATTATCCTCGCCCGCTCAAACCTCGTGAGCTTCGGAGGTCCAATCCTTATTTCCTGGGTCATATCGTCAACTCTTCACTTCTGGGATGTATGTGCCCCTACATCATGGGGGGCATGCCGCCCGGCATCCCACCGGGCATTCCGCCTGGCATTCCACCGCCGGGTCCTCCCGGAGGCGCACTCATCTTCGAGGCTGCGATTATGTCGTCTATCTTCAGCAGCATCGTTGAGGCCTCTGTCGCAGACTTCACTGCCTGGGCCTTAACCTGCGTGGGCTCATAGACGTCTAGCTCTGACATGTCGGAGACCTTCCCCTCTAAAGAATTGATCCCCGCCCAGAGGTCGCCCTTCTCGTGCTTCGACTGCATCTCAGAGATGGCGTCGATGGGGTCCATGCCTGCGTTCTCAGCCAGGGTCGTCGGAATTACCTCCATCGCCTCGGCGAATGCGGTGACCGCTAGCCTCTCTCTGCCAGCGAGGCCCTCGGAGTATCTCCTGAGCCTCCTGGCCACCTCGATCTCGGGGGCGCCTCCGCCCGCGACGATCTTGGGCTCCTGGACGACGTCCCGTATTACGCAGAGGGCGTCGTGGAGGGATCTATCGGCCTCGTCGACGATGCGCTCGGTTCCACCCCTCACGAGGATGGAGACGGCCTTGGGGTTCTTGCAGCCCTCGATGAAGAGGAGCTTGTCGTCGCTGACCTTTTTCTCCTCGACGGTGGCGGCGTAGCCGGCGTCCTCGGTGTGTAGGTCGTCTACGCTTGTGACGACCTTGGCGCCCGTCGCTTTGGCGAGGGCCTCCATGTCGCTCTTCTTGAGCCTGCGTGCTGCGAGGATGCCCTCCCGGGCCATGAAGTGCTGGACCATGTCGTCGATGCCCTTCTGGCAGAATAGGACGTTTATGCCCGAGTCCTTGACCTTCTTGACCATGTCCCGGAGCATGTTCTCCTCCTGGTCCAGGTATGCCTGCATATCGTCGGGGCTCTCTATGTGGATCTTGGCGTCGAACTCCGTCTTCTCGATCTCCATGGCTGCGTTCAGGAG
>JAUWDP010000342.1 GCA_030608725.1 Candidatus Bathyarchaeota archaeon | reverse complement strand
AGCCTCAAGGTACGGGGACAGCGTCGAGGTGGAAGAGGTCAACACATACACGCCGGAGGGCATCAAGAGGGGCATGGCGAACGAGGTAATGTCCGTCCCCACAGTGTTCGTGGATGGAGAGAAGAAGTTCGTCGGCTTCCCCTTCAAGGAGGAGGACCTCGTCGCATCAATAGACGAGGCCCTCGGCAGATAGCGTTTAAGAACGCCCGCCCCGAGAAGTTGAGGGGTGATCAAAACGTCCTCTGAGGATGAGATTCTCAACGTGCTCGCGTCCGTGAACAAGAGCGTCGTCCACATCAACACCGTGCGAGTGGTCCGGGACTACTACAACCGGAGGATGCCCCTGAAGGGCTCGGGGAGCGGGTTCATTCTAGAGGCGGACGGACACATCGTGACCAACGCGCACGTCGTCAGGCAAGCGGGGAAGATAGGTGTGGTCCTCTGGGACAACAAGCCAGTGGAGGGAGTCATCCTGGGAAGCTGCAGGAGCATCGACATCGCCCTCGTTAAGATCGACGCAAACAACCTCCCGGCGGCCCAGCTGGGCGACTCCGACAAGATCAGGGTCGGACAGAGCGTTTACGCAATCGGGAACCCCTTCGGCCTCGTGGGGGGACCCACGGTCACGAGGGGCGTGATCAGTGCCCTCGACCGCTCGATCCAGAGCCGCGAGGCGTCCTTCACGGGGCTTGTCCAGACGGACGCCTCCATCAATCCCGGGAACAGCGGTGGGCCCCTCGTGGACACGAAGGGGAGGGTCATCGCCATCAACACGGCGGTCATCCCATATGCCCAGGGCATAGGCTTCGCCATACCCATCAACACGGTCATGGAATGCGTCGAGCGGATCAAGACCCACGGAACGGCCACGAGCCCCTGGATAGGGATCTACGGAGTCACGGTCACCCCCCAGGTGGCCTCCTACTACGACCTCGGCGTCCAGAGCGGCGTCCTCATAACCAACGTGGTCCCGGGGAGCCCAGCCCAGAAAGCCTCGATAGGATCGGGTGACGTCATCATCGCCGTCGACGAGGCCCCCATCAGGACCACACAGGAGCTGAAGGCGGAGATCGACAGGAGGAGCGTGGGGGACTGTGCGGGGTTCACTCTGGCCCGTGGAAGCCAGAGGGGGACCGTGGAGCTCCGGATCGAGGGGAGTCCCTGAGCCTCGATAAACTTTAGTAATAAAGCGCCCCATCGAAGACGGAGGGGTGGGTTTGGCGTATTCTATCGCGGACATCAGGGCATGGGAGGTTCTCGACTCCCGGGGGAACCCCACGCTGGAGGTGGAGGTGAAGACCGAGGGCGGCGTCCTGGACTCCGCAATCGTGCCGAGCGGGGCCTCGACGGGCACCTACGAGGCTTTGGAACTCCGGGACGGTGGAGCCCGCTACCACGGGAAGGGCGTGCTCGAGGCAATCAAAGCTGTCACGGGGCCCATCAGGTCCAGCCTCGTCGGCGTGGACATCAGGGAGCAGCGCCTCATAGACGACCTCATGATCGAGCTCGACGGCACCGAGAACAAGTCGAGGCTTGGGGGCAACTCCATCCTGGGCGTCTCCATCGCCTGCGCCAAGACCGCGGCGTCATCTGAGGGTCTGCAGCTCTACGAGTACGTGGCTGAAGATGAGCCGAGCCTCCTTCCGGTTCCCTTCTTCAACATCATCAACGGGGGGCAGCACGCCGGGAATAAACTCGACTTCCAGGAGTTCATGATCGTACCGCTTGGAGCGGGGAGCTTCAGGGAAGCCGTGCAGATGGGCTCTGAGATCTACCACGCCCTGAAGAAGCAGCTGAGGGACGCCCACGGACGCGACGCCATCAACGTCGGAGACGAGGGAGGGTTCAGCCCACCATTAGATCGCCCCGAGGACGCCCTCGACTCCATCCTGAAGGCCGTGGAGGAGATGGGCTACGCAAAGGAGGTCTCCCTGGCGATGGACGTAGCCGCCAGCTCATTCTACAAGGCGGGGGAGGGGTACAGCGTCTCGGGGAAGA
>JAUWDP010000237.1 GCA_030608725.1 Candidatus Bathyarchaeota archaeon | reverse complement strand
CCCATCATCAGGATGAACAACATCTGCCTGGAGGCTGGCGACTCATGGAAGGCAGGTGAGATCATCGAGGACACTCGGGAGGGCATACTGATGAGGACGACGAAGATGTGGTCCGTCGACCAGAGGCGCCTCAACTTCCAGTTCGGCTGCGAGATAGGCTGGAAGATCAAGGACGGCGAGCTCATGGAGGTCATCAGGGACCCCACCTACACGGGCCTCAGCTACGAGTTCTGGAGGAATATGGACGCCACTGCCAAGGACGATTGGACACTATACGGGACCACGGGCTGCGGGAAGGGCAGGCCGGGGCAGGGAATCTACGTCGGACACGGCGCCGCGACGACGAGGATAAAGGATGTCCGCATGGGCATCACGGGGAGGATATAGGAATGGTACTTGTAGAGATAGCCAAGGGAGCAGTAGACAAGGCAGTGAGGATGGGTGCCTCCCAGGCCATGGCTACCGTGGTCTCATCAAACAGCGCTCTCACGAGGTTTACACTTAACGCCATCCACCAGAACATCGCCCAGAAGAAGTACGTCCTAAACTTCGAGGTGGTCGTCGACAAGAACAAGAAAGGCTCCTCGGTGGTGAACTCCCTCAACGAGAAAGCGGTAGCCAACAGCGTCGAGATGGCTCTCAAGATAGCGAGGATCTCATCGCCTGATCCTGACTTCCATTCATACGCGGAGCCTAAGAAGATTGCACCGCTACCGGAGATCTACAACAAGAGAACGGCCTCTGTGACGCCAGAGGAGAGGGTAGGGGGGGTTCAGACCCTCATCGAGACCGCCCTGGACTACGATAAGAGGGTCACCTGGTCCACTGGAGCCTACACTACGGAGAGCGTGAGCCTTGCCATCGCCAACTCACTCGGGGTGGAGGCTGAGACAGCTTACACTAGGGGATCTGTCGACGTAATTACGAAAGCCGGTGACGACGCTGTGCAGGGATCGGGGTATCGCTCCATGAGGTCACACGACATCAGCGACTTCGACTTCGAAAGTATGGCTAAGGCGGCCGCGGAGGACGCCGTGAACGCTATCAAGCCCGAGATTATCCCCATCGGGGATTACGAGGTCATCTTCACACCGACCTCTGTCGGCACATTCACAGGCTTCATGGGGCGCCTCGGCTTCTCGGCCAGGGCTTACCAGGACGGGTACAGCTGCCTGATGGACAAGATTGGGAGCCAGGTCTTCGATAAGAAGCTCACCATCCTCGACAATGGGAGATCCTTGGAGACCTACAACGCGATGCCCTTCGACGGTGACGGACTCCCAAAGGAGAGCTGCACGCTGGTGGAAAACGGAGTCCCGATGAACCTCTGCTACGACACGTACACGGCGCATAAGGACAAAACGGAGAGCACTGGACACGCATTGCCCAATACGGGAAGAGGCTACTTCTCGGGTTTCCCCATGCCCACGAACATGGTGATGGAGCCCGGGGATGCCTCGGTTGACGAGATGATCGCTGACACCAAGAGGGGCGTATACATCACGAGGTTGCACTACGTGAACCCTATTCGAAGGGACAAGGCGGTGATAAGTGGCCTGACGAGGGACGCCTGCTGGCTCATCGAGAACGGTGAGATTAAGCACCCCATCAAGGTGATGCGGTTCACCGACTCGGTCCTCAGGGTGATGAGCGCGATCGACGCCATCGGAGACAAGTCAACGGTGAGCATGCTCTCGGGAGCCACTCTGCCCGCCGTGAAGGTGGCCAGTTTCAAGTTCACTGGGCAGTCGGAGTTCTAGAGAGGCTCTACTTTCCTTTTTTTACTGCACTACGTCGACCGACGACGTCTGGTCCGGCTCCACCCAGCTGAACTTCTTCTGTAGTGTCTTTGAGTAGTACTTCTTCCAGTCGTAATCCACCTTCTTGCTCCAGTCGTAGTAGATGCGGGGGTCTACGTAGCTCTTGAGGCTTGTGCCCAGGTTATAGTCCCGGGTCATCTCGTAGGCCTCGATCTGGAGCTTCGCCTTCTCGATGCCCAGCTTGTTCCTCTCCTTTCGTGCCTCCAGCGAGGCTTTCCTCTTATCTTGCCTCTCCCTGTGGCTTTCCTTCAGCTTCTCTATACGGTCCCTCTGGGTCTTGATGGATTTTCTCTTGGAGGCTACGCGCTTCTCCAGGGCTGCCGTTGACTTTCCTTGCGCCCTCCTCTCATTCAGCTGTGCATTGGCATCCGCGAGCTGAGCCCTGCTCGCCTCAAGTTTGATCTCGTACTTGGAGAGGCGCTCCTGATACTTTTCCTCCTGTTCCTTGATGATCCTTTTGGCTTTCCTCTCCCCCTCCCTGGCCCTCTTCCTCCGGGCCACGAGGCGGTCCTTCTTCCTCTGTAGGCTCTGCTCCCAGGTCTTGGGTATGGTACGCTTGTGGTTGCAGACGATGGCTGCCTCAAGGTTGGCCATGATGGCCACGTGCTTCTTCTTGAACTCGGGCTCATCGACTCTCAAGGTGGTCTTTCTGAGCTTTCCCTCCACGGTCTCGGTGGCGTGGCACGTGCGGAAGACCTTGGCGCTGAGACCGGTCATCACTTCGTCGAGGAACTCGCTCACCCGACTGGAGTTCACCTCGTCGAACAGGGTGGAATCGGTGTTTTCAGCCCACTTCTTGAGGTTGTTGACGACCCTCTCATCAAGGTCGGCCTTGAGGAGGTGCCGCACTGAGTCCTTGCCCAGGAAGTCGAATGTGACTGAGCCGTCCTCGTTGAAGCATAAATGTTCAGGCCGGAGGCTTGAAGCCCCCACGGTGTCCGCCTCATCATCGTCAGCCTTCTCGTCCCCGATCCTGAGCTTGAGCTCATCGACGAGGTAACAGACCGTGGCGATCTTCTGCCGCCTAGTGTCATCGCTGGTCAGGTTCTCATGTATATACCTCTGGACCTTGCGGAGGTTCTTGCGGAGATCTATCGCCTTGTCGAACTTTTCTATCTCCTTCTTCTGCTTGATGGGGCTGTTGTCGCTGGGCCAGACGTATTTTATCTTGCCACTGAGCTTGTCCCGCCACCTGGCTATCCAGATGCTCTCGGAGTCCCAGTGAATCTCC
>JAUWDP010000153.1 GCA_030608725.1 Candidatus Bathyarchaeota archaeon | reverse complement strand
TACATCAACGTCGACGCAGGTACCATGAACCCCTACATCCACGGCGAGGTCTTCGTCCTCGACGACGGATACGAGGCCGACATGGACCTGGGCACCTACGAGAGGTTCCTGGGCATCGAGCTCACCGGAATCAACAACATCACCTCGGGCCAGGTCTACGAGCACGTCATCAGGAAGGAGCGTGAGGGAGGGTACCTGGGCAGCTGCGTTCAGATAATCCCTCACATCACCGACGAGATAAAGCGCCGTCTCCGCCGAGTGGCCGAGGAGACGAAGGCTGAAGTGCTCCTAATCGAGTGCGGGGGAACCGTCGGCGACTTCGAGGGGCTCCCCTTCCTCGAGGCCTTCAGGCAGATGAGGATGGAGGAGGGCAGGGGGAACAGCCTGCTGGTGCACGTGACGCTGGTGCCGGTGCTCAGCGCCGTGGGGGAGCCCAAGACGAAGCCGACGCAGCACAGCGTCAAGGAGTTGCGGTCCATAGGTCTCCAGCCCGATCTCATCGTGGCCAGGGTCGAGGGAGGGCCCCTGAATGATGAATCTAAGAGGAAGATAGCGCTCTACTGCAGCGTCGAGGAGAGGGCGGTCTACTCGTCGGTGAACGTCGACCCCATCTACAGGCTCCCGATGCTACTGGAGGAGCAGGGGCTGGGAGAGGTCGTCTGCGAGTACCTGGGCATCGACCCCGAGGAGCCCGACTGGTCCTCGTGGAGCGAGATGGTGGAGCGCTTCGAGAGCCCCACCGAGACCGTACGGGTCGCCCTGTGCGGCAAATACGCTGAGCTGGCTGACTGCTACGTCAGCGTCAACGAGTCTTTGAAGCACGCTGGGGCCAAGGCGGGGTGCCACGTCGACATTGTCTGGATAGAGACCGAGGAGTTCGAGGAGGACCCCTCACGCGTCGCCTCCCTCTCAGAGTTCGATGGCGTCCTGGTTCCAGGAGGCTTTGGCCACAGGGGCGCTGAGGGGAAGATGCTCGCGATCAAGTACAGCAGGGAGGAGGATGTGCCCTTCCTGGGTATCTGCTATGGGATGCAGCTGGCTATCGTCGAGATGGCGAGGAACATGCTGGGGATGGAGGACGCCCATACCACAGAGTGCGACCCGGATACCACCCATCCCGTCATAGACCTCCTCCCTGAGCAGGTGGAGGTTAAGGAACTTGGTGGGACCATGAGGCTGGGAGCCCACACGGCCATAGTCAAGCCCGGCTCCCTGGCCAACAGGCTATACGGCTCAACGGAGATCCAGGAGCGCCACCGCCACAGGTGGGAGGTGAAACCCGACTTCTGGGACCGCCTCGAGGGGGCCGGCATCGTGTTCACGGGCTGGAGCCCGGATGGCAGGCTCAAGGAGGTGATGGAGAGGCCCGACAACTACTTCTTCTTCGCAACCCAGTTCCATCCGGAGTTCAAGAGCAGGCCCTGGGACGCGTCGCCGCCCTACTACGGCTTCATCAAGGCCTGTCTCGATGGAAAGCGAGGGGAGCCTGAGCCTACATTCTAAACTCTATGAGGTCTTGAGACATCTCTGCCCCATCTCATCGAGCTTTGAGGGGAGGTCGTCGAGCTCCCGGAGCATCCTCTGGTACCACCTATCCAGGGACTCCTTCACAGCTAGCTTCATGATCTCGGGTGGGACGGCGGAGTACATGTACTGGTAGCCCCCGAGGCCGATCAGGTTTTCCTCCCTGTGGGCCAGTCCCTTGTCGACGAGGTTCTGGAGGAGCCTCTGGGCCGTGGGGCGGCTTTTGCCGAGGCGCTCCGCCACGTTGGTCACCGATGAGGGTCCGCCTGTGGCTAGGGCGCAGTAGGCCTCCATCTCGGTGGTTCTGACTCCCAGGGCGCACCTCATGATGGCGTCAGCGCTCATCTGGGGCGTGGCGATGAGGGATTGGAGGTCCTTAAGGCTCATACTATGTTCAATGCTGTTGAACACCTTTAAATACCTTTATATTCTCCCCAAGAAGATATGCCTTGAAACCTAATGGTCAACGAGATAACAGACGCGACCTTCGAGGAGTTCATAAGCACCAACGACCTGGTGGTCGTCGACTGCTGGGCGGCGTGGTGCGGTCCCTGCCGGTTCCTATCTCCTGTGATAGAAGAGCTAGCGCATGAGCACAATGACGTGGCCTTCGGCAAGCTCAACGTGGATGAGAACAACCAGGTGCCCATGAAGTACGGCATCATGAGCATACCCACACTCCTCTACTTCAAGGGGGGCAACATGGTGAACAAGACCGTGGGAGCCCTGCCGAAGAAGACCCTTGAGGAAGTCCTCGAGAAGCTGAAGAACTAGAACCACCCAACATCAACAGCATTTTTTCCTTTAATATTCTTGTTCTCCTAAACTATTTATAGGGGGCTACTCGTTTTCAGAGGAGCCGCGGGTACCATCCCATGATACACATCATCGGCGTCGTCGTCGCCTTCGCTGTCATCATAGCCCTGAGGCTTCGAAACATCGACTTCTCCGTCTCGCTCCTAACGGGCTCCCTAATAATCGTGGTGACCTCATCCGGGCCCCTCGGGATCCTGATCGATTCCATCAACGGCACGATTACGGACCCGAGCACATGGAACCTGACCGTCGCGGTCGCCCTGATCACCGTCCTCGGCTACGTACTCAAGGAGACCGACCTGATCTCCGAGCTCATCGAGGGCCTCAGGGGGGTCCTGCCTAGCAGCGTCCTCATGGCCGTGATACCGGCGATCTTCGGGCTCTTCTCCATGCCCGGGGGGGCCCTGATATCGGCGCCGTTCAACGAGCCTGAGGCGGATCGCCTGAGTCTGAGGCCGGAGCACAGGACGTTCATCAACATCTGGTTCCGCCACCTCTGGTACTGGGCCTCTCCCACCGCTCCCCTCGCAATTCTGACGACGACGATAGCCTGCTTGAACCTGAACGCGTTCCTTTTCGCCCAGCTCCCCCTCTTCGCTTTTACCGTGGGGCTCGGCCTGGTGGTGTCGCGGTCTTTCATCAAGCAGGACCGGGTGCATGCGGCACCTGCTAAGGGAAACACCGGGATCGTCAAGGGGCTCATTCCCATTGTTACTATCTTCGCTCTGAGCTACGCCGGGATCCCCCTCTGGGCCGCTTTCATCGTAGGAATCGTGATGGTCTTCGTAGTCATGAAGGTCCCAACTGGCGATTGGGGGATGATGGTGGTCCGGGGCGTCAGGTGGGACACGACAGCCGCGGTCGTCGCGATGCTGTTCTTCAGGAACGTGGTGTCAGCCTCCGGCTCCGTGGCCTCCCTCATCGCCTCGGTAACCGATATGGGTGTCCCCCTCATCGTGCTGTTCATCGTTATCCCTCTCCTGGTGGGCTCCATCTCGGGGACAGCCTCCATGGGTTCCGCCATCGTCCTCCCTCTCCTGCTGCCCTTCTGCGGCTCCGGGGTTCACCTCGTGAGCGTGATCTATGCTGGGATAATAGCGGGGTACCTGGCCAGCCCCCTCCACCTCTGCCTTATCCTCACGAACAGCTACTACAAGTCCGAGCTGGGGAAAGTCTACAGGTACCTGGTCCCCTCCATTGCCCTCCTCTACGTCGTGGCGGTGGTGTATCACCTGACCATGTACGGCGGGCTGCCCGTCTAGGGGCAACCGATTTATTCTATGTCCCGATAGACCAGAATGGTCCCTTTGGGAGTAAACCTGACGCCCATCATCGTCAAGGAGGTCATCGACCTGGACGCATTCAGAGGTCGCACTATAGCTGTCGACGCCTTCAACGTCCTCTACCAGTTCCTTGCCCTCATCCGCACGCGGGAGGGTAGGCCCCTCTCGGACAGGGAGGGCCGGGTCACCTCCCACCTCGTCGGCCTCGCCTTCAGGACAACCCGCCTCATCGCGGACCACGGGATGAAGCAGGTTGCCCATAGCGCCCATGCTTATAGGTTGGACAATGACCTCCCTGGCCTCTTCCACGCCTGGCTCGCCGTTGACAGTCAGAGCCACTCTCTTCTTGGCCTTGCGCTTCAACTGTTCCCACAGATTGACGGAATCAGCCAATTCGACGCCGTCCACTGCCAGGATGTATTCGCCCACCTTTATGGGTTCCTCCGGCAGTGCGGCCGGGCTATCCGGCAGAACGGCAGTTACCTTGAATCGTCCCGATGTCTCCAACTCGGCCCAGTCGAAGTCGACACCGAGGTAACTGTCATTCACGCCGCCGCCTCCGCC
>JAUWDP010000183.1 GCA_030608725.1 Candidatus Bathyarchaeota archaeon | reverse complement strand
ATCTCGGCGGTGACCTGCTGCATGAAACGGGGCACAGCGGAGACGCCCTGGGAGATGGCCGACACCCGCATATCCACACGCCCCGTCGAGTCAGACTCCAGACTCAGGGGAGGGCTCGAGACCACCGGGAACCCCCGCCTCCTGATGTAGTCCACGCCCTCAAGATACGTGGAGAACATCACCTCGGCGCCACGGCCCCTCAGCTCCTCGGCGATGGGGAGGGCCCTCCCTACGTGGCCCAACCCAATGCCGCATGGGCTGAAGAATACCCTAGCACCGCTGAAGTCGTCCAAACCTAACGCCCCAAAATTAAAGCTCCACCCTCTTGACCTCTCCCCTCGGCCCCTCCTCAGAGAAGATGATTGCCTGGAACTTGGACACCTCGGTGCCCTGAAGAAGCCAGGCGTCCGGGGGGAGCCGCGCCTTCATGCAGCACTGGCTCAGGAACTCCTCGGCGTCCCAGCCCCACTCCACGGGCACCTGAGGGAGGAGGAGCCCCCTGTTCCCGCCCCTGGAGACTATCAGGCCGTCCCTCCCGACCTCGATCTCCCCCGGGTACTCCTCGGGCCTCTCCACGTGGACCACCTCGGGGGGCGTCATAACGCTCACCTCGACCGCAATCGACCCCATCTCGTCATAGGTCACAACGGGAAACCTAGGGTCACTCAGGGCAGCACTGACGGCGGAATCCACCACTGCATCCACTAGGGGCTTCGTAGGATAAGGTAGACCGATGCAGCCCCTGAGCCTGTGGGAGTCGCCCTCGACCACGTTCAGCGTCACGAAAACCCCGCACTCAGTCTTCAGGTGCTCCGAGGCATCGCCTGGCACAACTGCCCTGCCTGACCTGAGCTGGGACTCGATAGCCCTCCTCGCCAGACCGACGAGGTACTCTCCCTCCTCATCTGAAAGCTCAAACACCACGGAGACCGCCCCTCAAACCCACGTACATCCTGGAACCTATAAATCCTGTTCGGATTCACGGGGTGTAAGTGCAGCTAGCTCACGTGCTTCGTTGATGGTCGCCTGTATGTTCCTCCAGTGGCTCCCCCTCCAGAAGACCTTCCCACACGAGTCGCAGGCCCAGAACTCATCGTAGGCCTCAAGGGTGCCTGCGGGGACCTTGCCGGTCAGCTCAGCCTTGACGACCTGACTCAGAGATCCCCCACATACGGGACACCTGGAACTATCTGGATTCAGTTCAAGACTGAAGCGCCTCGCAACGGACGCCAGCTTCTCTACGTCGCCATCACCCACCACGATGAACGCGTCCAGACCGGCCCTCTGAGCCTTCCTGAAGAGCAGGACATCTCTCGTAAGCAGGACAGAACCACCCTCAGCGGCACGCCCCAGGAGCTCGTCATCGGGAAGACTCTGAACGTACTCGGCGTCGTATCCACATATCCTCAGCCAGCGGGCTAAGGAGCCGAGCATTCCGTCGAGGAGGAACTTGGGGTTCATCTGATCCATTCACCAGAGAAGGGAAGACACCTACAGCGTAAAGTCTCGTAAGGGGATAAAGACTTGGCTGTCCACTACACGCTTAGAACCCGGCCCTGCAGTCCTCGCAGATGAGCTCACTATCTATGAACCTGAGGTTGCTGGAGTACTGTTCGCATCGGCTGCAGTAGCCCACGAGGGAGGGCCCAGAAGTTGAGTCCACGCTCTGGATCCGGGAGCGCTCCCTGACCAGGTCGATGAGGGTCGGCATAAGACGTAGGAGGTCCTTGTCGGTGATTATGCCCTCCAGCTGACCCTTGTAGGACACACCCAGCCGCCTGATCTTCTGGCGGTCCATCACCTTCATCGCCTCCTCCAAGGAGACCTCAGCGTCCACCATCTTCAGGGGCGAGGTCATCACGTCCCCGACCTTCACATCACGAGGGACGGAGCCCATCGCGATGACACGATAAACCAGATCCCTCTCGGTGACGATGCCCACAGGCTTCTCCAGCTCGTCGTAGACGACGATGGCCCCGATATTCTGCTCACTCATGACCTTGGCAGCGTCCACAACACTGTAGCCCTCGTTGACGCCTATGACGGGACTGGACATGGCCTCGCGGACCACCAATTTAGCAGAGAGATCGAAGTCCAAGCGCATTACACCAACCGAGAAAAACTCCGCAGGATATATAAACTAGAGTGTATGGCTGAACGACACAGACCCCGGACACCAATCAAGAGCTGTACTCGCTGAGGCTCCGCTGATCCTTCACTGACGTGACTGTGACCTGCACGTAGGGCCCATCCGGGCCTGCATACCTCTTCGAGGCGCTCTTGGCCACCACAAGGCGGTCGTCCGTGTAGGCCACCCCGTTCAGCGCGTCGAGGATCGACTTCTCCAGGTTGTCAAGATCGGGGGTGGTGGGGACCCAGAAATCATGCCGACGACTCTTCGGCCGGGGCATGTAGAAGATCAAAGAGACCACCACCGGCCAGTCGAACACCGTCTCGAAGTGCTTGGAGGCCTCCTCCTTGACCTTCTCCTCCCACTCCTTCACCCTCTTAGGCGTGAAGGCGAACCTCCTCTTGCCCTTGGTAACAACCCGGGCACGGGCCTTGGGGACTGCCTTGCCCTCGACCCTGAACTGGACCCTACGCACACCAAGAGCCTCCAAGCATAGAATCAGGCGACAAGACCTGCATGGACACCACTATACGGGAATTCTAATAAGACCTTGGTGGAGCCCTCAGGCCACGTACCTGCAGACGGCCTTACACTGAGGGCAGACCACGGTCTGGTTCTCGTGCGGATCAGGAGAGTCAACGTGGATCCAGTTCCCGCAGTCTCCGCACTTGAAGAGGAACGCGTCGTCCCCCCCGTTGCCATCCGAGCACCGGAGGACGGACATGGACTCGCAGAGGGAGTGTGAGATCACAGGCCTCTTGACCCCCAGCCTGGAGGCCTTCTGCCTGATGGCGTTGGCGGACCTCTCTGGGAAGGCGGTGTCTATCTCGTCGAAACCCCTCCCGGAGACATAGAGGACTCTAAGCATGTCCATCTCCTCGTCCGTCCAGAGCCTCCTCTCCAACATGCAGAGTATCAACTACCATTACATTTCTGAGTAGAGCGAGCGGGCTAACCTCTACCTAGGCGCCTACACAATCATCTCATCCACGAGATGGCCTTACGTGTTTCCGAAGGAGATCACCTCCAAGGCTATACCATGGAAGAGCTATCTCCTGCTGATCTTTTTAACCGCCCTCAGGCGGTGCGGTCCACCTAGGCAATAGAACAGGGTAAATTCTTTAATATGGTTCTGTTGCATGAAAACAACATAATCGAGGTCCCTGTAGATTTTTTATTATCTATGTTTTGTCTCTACGGTGTTAAGAACATCTCAGACATATGAGACATCCCGTGTGTTGTGCTGGGCGGTTAAATGAGACCCCCAGAAATGCATTCATGTTAACAACAAAGCCCAAGAACGAGTCACTGAAACATTGAGGATAACACCTCCAAGAAAGCCGTTGAGATGACAACTGCACGATGGCCGTTTCACAAAAGGTTTAATGGACGCCTCCCGACTCATACAGGGATGCCCATGGAGATCAAGTACACATCAGAGCCAGAGGTCAACGAACCCATACTTATCGCAGCCTGGCCAGGAATGGGCTACCTCGCGAAGATATCAGCGGACTACCTGCGCCGCCG
>JAUWDP010000166.1 GCA_030608725.1 Candidatus Bathyarchaeota archaeon | reverse complement strand
TGAGGAACCTCTTCCTTTCTTTCGGGGGGAGGTCGCTCTTCAGCAGCTATAGTACGAGCCCCTTGTGGAGGAAGTTAGTTCTGATGGCCACGGGCATGAGAGTCGACATAGGGAAGGTTCGTGGCCCACCCTTCCAGTATCCCCTTGAGATGCCCTCAGAAGATGGACTCTCAGAGAGGAAGCTCATCGTGATGCCCGATATACAAGACGACGAGGGGGCAGAGGATATATTCAGAAGTCTGAAGGAGCAGGGCGTGGGGGAGGTCTGGGTCTCCCAGACTCTTCCATTCCTCTTTTTCATCTTAGTCGGCTATCTTGTAACACTGGTAATAGGCGATATCGCACTCTACGCATTGATCGGGTTACTATCCCTTTGATGCCTGTTAGAAAGTGTGTAGCTTATAGAACTCACAAACTCTCATTAGAACTCCAGGTCGATTTGAGGCTAGACTGGAACCTATGGATCTAGGTTACAATAGCACAGGTGAGAGTAGAATATGCCAGGTAAGCTCGTAGCCGAGATAGTAACGCTGCGCTCCCTCCAGACACTCGAACAGCAGATCGAGGTGGATATTGCCACGTATTCTTTCCAGAAAGAGGACTACAGCGAACGCCTAGGTAACTTCCTGAGGGACGCAGAGGAGAAGTACGGAGACGAGGACTGGTTCAAGGAGTTCTCACTTGAAAAAATAAGCGGGGATAAGCCGAAGAAGGACGACTCAAAAAAGAAGCCTAAAAAGAAAAAGAAGAGGAAGAAGAAAGGCGATTCGGACAGCTGGGTGCCTTTCAAGAGCCTTGAGCTCTCATCCAGCGTGCAAGGAGAGGCTGAGATAATGTTCGAGACCCTTCAGGTCATCACCGAAAAGTTGGAGGCACTCGAGGAGTCTAAGGAATCTATCGAAGAGCTCAGAAACGTTGGCCTCGGGAACGAAGTGGTCTACATCTGCTTTGTCAAAGATGGTGTCATCAGCAAGATTGTCCTGAAATCCGTAGACGCTGACGAAGTATCGAAGTTTACGTTCAACATGGGTTTCTCGAAGTCCCACATCTTAGAGGCTTAAATTTCTAGCTCTGGATGCTTTGGACATGTACTATCCGAGCTCACTCATGGAGGCTTTCAGGAATATCCTCGAGACGGTGTTTATCAGGTCCTTCTGTGAATAGACTCCTGCACTGTACCTGAAGTGCTCACCCATCCTCTCTGTGTCTACGCCGATACCTATCAGGATCATCCCGCCTCCCATGTAAGTTAAGGTGTTCTCCTCCAATGTTTCGTAGATACCCTCGTAGCCATAAGGGTAGCCGTCTGAGATGATCAAGATGATCCTCTGCTCCTCAGCTCTATTTTTCATGAACTCTGCGGCGGCCTTCAGAGCATCTGGCATGTAGGTTGTACCATCGAATGGGACGCCTCCGATCCGAGCCCGAACGCTCTTCGAGAAGGACTCCGAGCCATCTTTTAGGATGTAGAGCCTATCGCTGAAAGCGTATATGGCGCATGACGCGTTCTCGGTCACGAACGTGGCCATCGCGTCCGCTACGCAGATTGCCCTAGCCCTGTTCTCGCGTTCGGCAGTCCCCATGCTCCTGCTCACGTCTATGAGGACGACGATGGCGAAGCTCTGTTTCATGAGCTCGTCTCTGAGGAAGACATCGCTCCTATCGCTCTTGCTGGCTACCACCTGGACAGCGTCGGAGAGGTCGAGGACCCCGTACTTCTTTCTGATGTCCTCGAACTCCAAGTTCGATGCCTGCATGATATTGTTGAGGAGGCGCCTCGATGAGCCCCCGACGATATCTTTAGCCCTGAGGTACTCATGGTAGTCCTCAGGTGGCATCTCTATCGATCTGAACCTAGTGTCGGAGAGGCTTTCCTTTATCCTTGCCAGTATCTTTTCTTCTTTCTCTTTCTCAATCTTGCTGTTGCTGAAAACCTGCACTCCAGCGACGTCCTCTGACCTTACCCAGGTTGATGACATTTCATCGTCTTCAGGAAGCGGCTGTCCTAGAGCCCTCATGGCGTCCTTGAAGAAGGGTTCAACTTCGGTATCTTCGGGGGTCGACGTTCTTGAGTAGACGCTACTTGTAGAAGCGTTCTCCGTGTAAGGAAAGGCCGGGAGTTCAACGAACGGCCCTTTCTCAGTGAGCTTGTCGTATATCCATTCAGCTGTCTCTCTCAGCCTTTCAAAGCAATCCTCTTCTTCACCAAGCGAAGACGAAATTGTTGATTTTAAATCGCGTAGCCTTTCTGCGATGTCATTGACAAGTTCAGCTTCAACTTTATCGAGTTCATCTAGAGGTTTTCCCCCGAAAACTTTGGCCAGTATCGAGGTCATGATCCGGGTTGATGGGAGGTATATCCTCTTCAAAGGTTTTAACGAGGAGGTCGCCAAAGCGTTGGCGTAGGCGAGGTCAGCAAGCCTATCCGGTTGCTCAGCCCCGATCTTGGCCGTTGCATAGACATCCTTGATAAGTGTCTCGACGAACTCTGCTGGGATGGATTGCGTCTCAAGGAGTCTAGGTATCTCCGTCACAGTGTGAGCGGTGATGTGGGTCACCGTAGCTCTGAAAAGCCTTGAGGTTCTTCTCTTGCCGTCATCATTTTTCGGGAATGTGTACCCTAGGAACTTGATGGACTCCTCGGCGATTCTAGGTTCAGGCAACCTGAGTTTAGGTAGGTCTCCTTCATAATCTAGAGTCGGGTAGGTCAGGGTTCTGTCTATGATGATCTTTATCCCAAATTTGTCTTTCAGGAGGGAGTGTTTCTCAGCGTAGTCCCTGAACCCCATGACCCGTCAACCCCGGCCTCTATTCGAACACGTTCTCGATGATCCTTCTCACTTCTTCCTGGACCTCGTGGTTGTCGCTGGTCAACGCGACTATGGTCTCCTCGGCAGCCTTAGCCGGCTCGACGCCATCGTTACAGAGGACCGCCCAGTTGATGAGGTCTCCAGGGCTTGGACCATAGGGGAGATCGCCTTCCTGGTACTGCTTTCTCATCTCCGCACCCACTCTTAGAATACTATAGGCAATCTCTTCGCTTGCGCCGGAGCGCTTCATGATGAGGTCCTTCTCCCTGTCAGAGATGTTCTCACCGATGCTCTGGTACGTGAAGTTGAGCCAGACCGCCATCCTCCTCCTGAAGGCAGCGTTCAGCTTCTTTGTTCCCGAGAACTCAGCCGAGAAGGGGTTCATAGCGAGGACGCAGTATCCGAACTGGTGGCGGGGCACGATCTCGTTGTCCTTCTCCGTAATGACGAGGTGGCCACGGGTGTCCAGGATCGGGTTGAGCCTCGTGGCGACATCCTGCTTCATCATGTTGGCCTCGTCGAGGTAGAGGATGCCGCCGTGCCTGAGCCATAGGGTGACCTGGCCGTTGATCCAGTTTTCCTTGCCGAGGCCGACGTAGCAGCCGATGAGGTCGTAGCTACTGGTCTGGAGGCCGCAGTTCACTTCGAAGACTGGGGGGCCCGTGAGCTCCGCTATGCGGTAGATGATGTGAGTCTTCCCTGTTCCGCTCGGGCCGATGAGGGCGCACTGCTTGAAGTAGAACATCGCCCTGACTATGCGCTCCACGTACTGGTTCCCGTCGTCGATGTACTCGGGGACGCCGCTGGGGATGAGGTTCGCGACATCGTCGAAGTAGTAGTTGGGGTGGAGATCGTACTTCTGGATGTCGTACTTGTAGAACAGGGGGCTCGTCGTGATGACCCTCTGCTTCGCGAGGCGGACGGTGATCTTGCCGCTCGTCCCCTTTAGAGGACTTGACCTCCTCGACCAGGCTTATCTCCTGTTCCTTGAGGCCCTGATGACCATACGCAACGGTCTTCTTTATCCGTCATGTCGGCCATCCCCATTGCGATCCAGTCTGATCTCCACGCCCCACTCAGCTGACAGGCCGTTATCCCCTTTTCTGGAGCCGGTTGAGTTGTCCGGCCACGTGGCCGGTGACTGCTCGGCTCCATCGACCG
>JAUWDP010000043.1 GCA_030608725.1 Candidatus Bathyarchaeota archaeon | reverse complement strand
GACAGGGCCCTTCACTCGACTGTGGAGGCGATGAGGGAAGCCCCAAATGTGGACGTCGTCTACGCGCACTACCTCGGGACGCCCATCCACGGAGTAATGCCCGTCAAGGTCTACTCGAAAGAGGGGGGGACGCCTCCCTGCGAGAAGAACTGCACGGAATGTCACAGGTACGAGAATGTGTGGTGCCCGGGGTGCCCGATCTCGTCTGCGTACAAGAACCCTATGCTCAAGTGAGGGCTGGGAGTCTCCCGTAGGCCTTGATGTGGTTGCGCGCGCCTAGAAGAGGGAGAATACTCACGACTCCATAAACCTGTATGAAATGCCGGTTCACTGCTAGGGCGGCGTGTACGTCCAGACTTGGAGGAAGACGACATCTATCTCCCAGCTGTCCTCGACGCCGTCGCTCACGGGGACCTCATCCCTGAAACGGATGTAGAATGTGGGCGACGTTAGATACAGGGACACGTCTACGTTGTTCCAACCGCTCACGACGTCGCCGATGACGGTGACCCATCCCCCACCGTCCCAGACGTCCACGACCAGGTTCTCGGCACCCTGGTTCCCTGCGTAGATGCAGAGCCACTCGTTGTCCTCATCGAAGTCTACGTCCGTCCACTTCACCTCGAGGTCTAGCTCAAACTGAGACGCGGCCGTCTCCATGACGACGTTGACAAGGTCTGTGTATGCGTGCTCCCCGTTGCCCACCGATACGGCAGCCCACCTCACCCTGAAGTCGCTGACGAAGTATTGACTGTCTGTGACCTTCGCCACGTAGTTGAGCCACTGATCCTCGTTGGCCGTGGAGCCGAGATCCGCTATCTGGTTCCACCCCACGCCGTTGTAGTACTCCAAGAGGAACTCTCCGGCGTCGAGGTCATCGTCCATGTACCAGAAGTCAATGTAGATCGCGAATGCTCCGGAGGCGTCTAGAACGGGGGTCTGGAGGTTCCCGGAAGCTGGGAAGAGGAAACCGTCGAAGTCCGCTGAGTACGAGCCGTCGTACGACTGCTGGGACTCTCTGTTCCAATTGTTCCCCGCAGGATCCTCCGACCACCCAGCGGGTAGCCAGGCGCCTTCGAACGACTCCTGGTCGATTAGGGACACGTTCTGTGTGGTGGTCGCTGTGTTCTCTTCTGTGAGCATGTCCAGGATCCCGTCGGGTCCCCCCTGCTGCGCTGAGTAATAGCTGTGGCTTCCCTTCGCGGACGGTGGGTTCTCGTCGACAGAGGCATGACCGTAATAGCTGACGTGTACATCAGGAGCGCGCGCGTAGGTGGCGCTGATGACATTCCCCTGCTCAGTGATGAGCCGGATCTCCAGCTGCTGGTCGTCGTAGACCTTGATGGTGGTGTTCCTTATGTCCGAAAGAGTCTCAGCGGGCTTGACGTAAAAGTCGATATCGAAGTACTCCTGAGTGTTGTTAGCATCGTTATGGATGCCCAGAAGTACGAGGTGGACGGCGCTTGCTCCATCGTTGCGGACGGTGACGTTTATCTCGTTGAGGAGCGTCCTCGTGACGCTGGTTATCGTGACGAATTCGCTCAGGGTCCTCCTGTCGAACTCGCTCATCTCCTGGACGACCACATCGTACCTCTGCCCCGCCTGGAGCATCAGGGCGTAGTAGGCGAAGCCCGTCATGAAGATGAGTAGGAAGAACGCGACCCCGATGAGGGTTGAGACGCCTCTCCTGCGTTTAAGCACGTTAGATACTCCGTTCTTAAACTAATAAAATCCCTTGTGGTTGCGGATTCCGTACTAGATTATTATATTTAATTGGGGTATAATTGGACGTGGATTCTGGATGGTTGAATATATCGACACGGCACGGAGTGTTCTGGAGCACTTCAGCCTTGAGAAGGGAGACTTCCTTGACGTCAGGTTCTACATCGGGGAGACGACCAACATCGCGATCAGGAACGGGGTCGCTGATCAGACCTCAAGCCAGGCAAACGTTGGGGTAGCCTTGAGGGCCCTGATCGGAGGGGCATGGGGCTTCTCCACCACTACCAGCTTTGAGGAGGGCGACCTCCTGGGCGCCATGAAGACCGCCGTGGGCACGGCCAAGGCCATGGTGAAGAGCATTGGGGAGCCGGGGGTCGTGACGGAGGAGTACGTCTACGAGGGGAATGTGCCCCTGAAGGTGGCCTCGGACCCGAGGGAGATCGCCATGGAGGAGAAGATCAGGGTGACTTTGGAGCTCGAGGAGCACATCCGCGGGGTGAGCGACAGGATCAAGGTCTCGATGGCCAGCCTCTCGGACACAGTGAAGAGGGAGGTCATAGTCAACTCCCTGGGCACAGAGGTGGACGTCTCCAACTGCTACATCTCGATCAGGGGCAACGCCACAGCGCGCGAGGGGTCCCTGATCCAGAACGCAGGGGAGAGCGTAGGCTCCACCTGGGGCTGGGAGACCGTGGAAGAGGTGGACCTGACCGAGATGGGGGCGCTGGTCGGGAAGCGGGCCGTGGCCCTCCTAGGGGCCGAGAAGCCCCCCAGCGGGCAGCTGGACATCGTCATGGACCCCTCCCTCGTCGGCCTGTTCATCCACGAGGCCTTCGGCCACGCCATGGAGGCTGACGCAATACAGGGAAACATGTCTGTGCTGAAGGACAAGATCGGGAGAGAGGTCGGCGTCCCCGAGATCACGGTCATCGACGACCCCACAATCGAGGGGCTGAGGGGTTACTACCCCTACGACTCCGAGGGCACCAAGACACGGAGGAGGGTGATGGTGGAGAACGGCGTCCAGAAGGAGTTCTACCACTCCCTGGAGACCGCGGCCAGGATGGGCGTGGAGCCCAACGGCGCGGCGAGGGCCATGGACTACAACTGGAAGCCCATCGTCCGCATGGGGAACACCTTCATCGACGGCGGGGACATGAGCCTCGAGGAGCTCTGCCAGGAGGTCGGGGACGGGGTCTACCTGAAGAAGTCCGGAGGCGGATACGTGAACCCCTCCATCGGCCAGTTTTTCTTCTCCACCCAGGAGGGGCAGGTCATCAGGGGAGGGGAGCTGGGCCCCCTGACCCAGAACGTGGCGATGTCCGGGATGACCCTGGAGGTGCTGAGCAACGTGATGGGCGTCGGGAAGGAGAGCAAGATGCGCAACGGCAGCTGCGGCAAGGGGAGCCAGACGGCGCCCGTCGGCATGGGCGGGCCCAACATGGCGGTGAAGGGCGTCGTGGTAGGAGGCAGATGAGATGTCCGACATACTCTCAGCCACGAAGAGGGGGGTCTCCCACGGGGTGGCCCTGGGGGCAGACCAGGTTGAGGTCTACATTGTGAAACAGCAGCTGACCCGGATCAGCGTCAGGAAGGCTCACGTCATCGGCGGAGACGTGGTGGAGATGGGGGGTGCCGGTGTACGGGTGTACATGGACGGCGCCCTCGGAGTCGCCGCGACTTCAAGGCTTGGTGAGGTCAAGGGGGCCGTGGAGAGAGCCTACCAACTTGCTAAGGGGACCATCGGCGATCCAGAATTCAAGTCTCTCCCGGAGCCCTCGGAGTACGGCACCGTGGAGGGGCTGTACGACGAGGAGCTGGCAAGCGTACCCTTCGAGGAGCTCACGGAGGGCTTCATGGATGGGGTCACGGCGGCCTCAGGGGACGGTGAGCTCACGGTCTCCGGGGGCCTCACCAGGAGCATAGGAAAGGTCGCCGTGGTCAACTCCCTGGGCGTAGAGTGCCAGATCAGGGGCACCTCAATCGGGGGCTCCATCGGCACCAAGGCGGAGAAGGGCGAGGACGTGGCCATGGGGAGGGGCTCCATCATCGGCAGGAGCCTAGGGGAGTTCAATCCAGTAGAGGCGGGAGAGGAGGCGGCGGAGAAGGCTCGGGCCCGTCTTGGGGCCAGGAAGGTGTCGACGGGGACCATGGACCTGATCCTGGACTTCAGGAGCGCCAGGGGCTCCATCGCGGGCGTCCTGGGGACCGGGGTGAACGGGCTGAGCGTCGCCCTGGGCAACTCGTTCCTCTCGGACAATATCGGGGACGAGGTCGCCTCACCCATCCTCACGGTCGTGGACGACCCCTTCATCCCCGGAGGAGCGGGCTCGCGCCCCTTCGACGCAGAGGGGGCTCCGGCCACGAGGCTGAAGATCCTCGACGAGGGGGTGCTGAAGACGTTCATCACCGACTCCTACTCGGCGGGTCGCCTCGGCATCTCGAACACGGGGAACGCAAGCAGACGGGGCATGACCTCGAAACCGGCTCCCAGCCTCACCAACATCCAGGTCTCGCCCGGGACCTGGGCGCTGGATGAGCTGATCTCGGAGACGAAGCAGGGGATACTGATGGAGGACGGGGGCCTGAGGGCTCGTGCGAGTTCCACGAACATCTCGAGCATGGTGAACAGCGGCCACTACATAGAGAACGGCGAGATCGTCCATCCGGTGAAGAACACGATGGTGGGCACGACGGTCTTCGAGTTCCTGAGGAACATCGAGGGACTGTCCCGGGAGGTCCTCCTAGAGGGGGGGTCCAGCTCCCCCGCCCTGAAGCTGAAGAAGATAAAGGTCTCCGGCGGACGGTAAAAGCAACCCTCATGACCCTCTCTTCCCTATCCCAACTCGCGCGCGTGAAAGGGGGAGTCACACATCTGCCTGTGAATAAACCGCCAAACGACGAGAGCAAACAGAAAACGAATGCTCCCAGATCCGAAACATCACAGAAACGTGCTAAGCCCACGGAACCGCTATCCTAAGCCAGCAGCATGAGATGGAGCCCCGGGCGGGAGTCGAACCCGCGGCCAACAGCTTACAAGGCTGCCGCTCTGGCCACTGAGCTACCGAGGCACAACAACACAATACACCAACCCCACATATATTTCTGACCCGAACACGCACCTTAACGCCTCTCACCATACACCCCCAAGACTCTGTCATCCCACCGCAGCCCCCGGAAACCGGCACGCCTCAGCCGCTCCATCACACCCCGCCTGAGGTCAACACCCCGAAACCGCGACCCCGGCTCACCCGTGTAATGGAAGAGACGCCCCCCAGGCCGCAGCACACGAGACAGCCGGGAGTAGAACTCGCCCCCGTACAGGTGACCGGCATGGGAGAACGTGGGGGGATCATGGATCACGCAGTCGAAGAATCCGTTGGGAAACGCCTCAATCACATAGGATACGTCCCCCAAGAGGCTGTGAACATCACCGCCGATCAGTCCCCCCGACCAGGGATTCAGCTCGGCGATCCGCAACACCTCCGGCCTAAGCTCCACGCTCACCACGAGTCCCGCCCCCCGCCTCACCGCCCCTAACGCCGTGTACCCCAACCCTGTGCAGGTGTCCAGCACCCGGCATCCCCCCACCCCCAGCGCATCCAACTTCAACCCGGCATCGGCGTCCGGCGTCGTCCCCCGGGTCCTGTGCATCCTTACCCCATCGACCTCGATGGTCGGCGCACCCCCTGTCGGCAGCAGCTTGAAGAAGTGGTCACCCGCCACGGCTACTTGGAGGAGGATCCCATCGCTGGGGAAGAAGACGGCCCCCTCCTTACCTGCAACCTTCTCCAGATCCCCCAGCCCCACAACACTGCCATCCGGGAGCAGAACGCCACCCTCCACGTGATCCACCCCCACCTCCGAGAGCCCCAGATCCAGGGACACATGTAGGGCTCCCCCCAGTAGCTCCCCGGCAACGCGGGCCGTCAGAAGAGGCGGAAAAAACCCCAACCCCACACCCAGAGAAGCAGACAGCCCCCCCACATATCACACTTACCCACACGCAAAGCTCAAAAACAGACACCCACACAACAAACATGGGACCCACAGGACCACGAAGCAATTCGCTGGTTTCATGCGTTTCCCAACGATCTGTGGGTCCCACCCCAAAAGGCAGTTTATAAATCAGAAAACGTCAGATGATAGCCGACCGTCACCGTGTGGCTATTCCTACGGTCACATACGCCCGGCAATGACTCATGGCAACAGATACCGACGCCACAGTGAAAAGAGAAAAGGGGGAAGTCAGTCCCTCAGCACGAACTTCTGAACCCGCGCCCCAGCCAACGTCTCAGCGACGTAGAGATCGCCATTCGAATCCACGTAGACGCCATGGGGGGCGTAGAGCTCCCCGGGCTCATGCCCCCTCTCCCCGCCCAGGCGGGTGAGGAGCCTCCCGTCCCTATCAAGGATGGTCACCCTCCCCTGGAGCTCCGGGACATAGAATCGTCCCCCGGCAACGTAGATATTACAGGGCTGCAGGAGGTCCCCCCACTCCTCCAGGTACTCCCCGTCAAGGGTGAAGACCTGGATCCGGTTATTCTGGCGATCCGACACATAGACGCGGTCACCCTCAACCCAGACACCGTGAGGGATATCGAACTCGCCGGGACTATCACCCGGGCCACCCCAGGAGAACTCCAACTCGCAGTCAGCCGAGTACTTATGGACCCTAGAGTTCACGTAGCCATCAGCGACGTAGAACTCCCCAGACGGCAAGAGGAATGTGCCCGTAGGCCGGTTGAACGGAGCCCCCTCCTCGCCGGGGAGGTCCTTCACCCCAAGCGTGAGCAGGAGCTCCCCCTCGGTCGTGAACTTCCGAACAGTGTGATCCCCGGAGTCGGTGCACCAAACATGATCATGACGATCAATTTGGATGTAATGGGGCGTCGTGAAGACCCCGTCCCCCCACGAATCCAGGACACCCCCGTCCCTGTCGAAGACCACAACAGGATGGGTGCCCCTGCAGAAAACGTAGACCCTGTCACGCGAGTCCATGGCCACACCTAGCGCCATACCCAGCTCCCAGCCCTCGGGGAGCGGCCCCCAGCCCTCGACCACGTCATACACGAGCCCCTCTGAACCGTCTCGCATAATCTCACAGCCTCAGACCATGGTCTAGCCAACATCTACTTAGAATTATCGAACGGGCCCCCAAGGCACGCACTTTTAAAGGTGAACCATCCAAGAGAAGCGATATGACCTCCACCACAACGGTATGCATCTCCCACGGCGAGGACGCGGACGGGCTGATCTGTGCCACATACATGCGTCTCCTCAAGGACGCGACCCTCATACTCGCGACCTACGACGAGCTAGAAGACGCCTTGAAGAGCGTGCAGCCTCCCGTCGAGGAGGTCTACATTTGCGACATGAACCTGAGGAAGGACCTCATAGGGGAGATCGAGAGGATCCGGGGCTTCGCCACTATGACCCTCGTGGACCACCACCCCACCGAGGAGAGCATACTAGAGCAACTACGGGAGATGGGGGTGACGGTCATCCACGACACAAGTGACTGCGCCAGCGTCCTCCTGTACAATCAATACAGGGACGAGCTGGGCAGGGACGCTGGAAGGCTCGCAGCCTACGCAGCGTGGGCCGGTGTAACCGGTTTCCAGCATCCGCTCTCGGATCCAACGCATTTGCTGAACCGTTGAGATGCCCGAATTATTCCAGTCATTATTGCCGGCAAGCAGACCGCCGCCTTCAAACCAACTTGGATTGCTTGCCCCGGATGGCGGCGCCGGATCACGTTCGTAAAGAAGCGTTTTATTGACAAGAACTTCCAACTCGGTCGTACTGTTAAAACAAAGACGCCCAATGGCGACATCCGGCAGCATATCTGTCCCATCCAGAC
>JAUWDP010000069.1 GCA_030608725.1 Candidatus Bathyarchaeota archaeon | reverse complement strand
CGGTCCTTGAACCCGTTCATCCTACCCGCCGCCTGAGTGAGGGCGTTCTTCACCCTCGTGGCGTTTGCCAGGGTGAGGTTCCCCTCTAGGCCCTCGATCTTGTCCCTGAGCCCCTGGAACCGAGCCTCGGCCTGCTCCATGAATTTCTCGGCCTTCGCCGTCTTGTGCCTCTTTATGATGCTGTTAACGAAGCCCTTGAGCCTGCCCATTATGTTCCTTGCTGCCGCCAGGTGCCTCGCTGCTGTCCTCATGTCGCCTTCCTCGAGGGCTATCGCAGCTTCGTCCAGGTGCTGCTCAGCGTCGAGCAAGGCCTCCTCGGCCTTGGCGATGTAATCCATCACCGTCGTGTTGTTCTCGTATTCCTCTGCGAGTCTGCCCAAAGTCTCCCTGACCTTCTCGAGGTAGAGCCGGGCTCTCTCGAGGGCGTTCTCCAGCCCTTCTCCATCATCATCGACAGGAGCTGCAACGACTTCAACAGGAGCCGCAGTGACTGAGAACCAGGCAGAGGCCTCCTCGACCCCTGATACGGCTAAGATGTCGTAGAGCCCCTCGTGGGCCGTCTCGGAGAGCTGGAGGGAGGTCTCGAATTTGCCATCCTCGCCGGCCATCAAGTCCTCGTCGAGCAGGGTCGAGGTGAAGTTGAAGACCACTGTCACAGTGACGTTGGCGAGAGGACCGGCCTCTCCTGAGATCTCCACGACCTCACCGGGGTAGTAGATGGACTCAGCGGACTCTACAGATAGTGGCTCGTCTTCGCTGTCCTCTGGCTCGGGGTCCTCGGGCTCAGCATAGACCGTGAACCAGGTCTCGGCCTCCGTTCCGTTGGCGGAGGCCGTGACGTTGTAGACGCCGAGCAGGACGTTCTGCTGAGAAGTGCTGTATTCCAATCCGTATGTTCCGTTCTCGTCTGCGGTTAAGTCTGCCTCGAGGAGGACCGCCATGGTGTCGTTGAAGACGATGGATAGGGATACGTTTGCATATGGGTCTGTGATCCCGCCGATCTCGACATCGTCGCCTAGTTCGTAGGTGGACTGGTCTGTCCATACGTCCAGCGTCTCCACGGCGAACGCTATGTTGACGCTGGGTATGAAGAGGAGGGCAATCGCGAAGAGGGATACAATCTTGCTCTTATTCATCATGATCACTTCCAAAGGGTTAGGGGTTGGACGGGCGCGACGGAGGCACGGGTCTCATCGTTTAACCCCCCGGAGAGACGGAGAGACCACCTTGAACCTGCCGCGAGGAAAACACCTGGGATACGTAACTGCCTTCGGCTAGGTCGGAAACCACCAAACGGAGAGGAGTGGAGGTCATCAAGGCCGAATGCACCCACGTATCGCTGCACGTCCAACCCTTTCACCGCACCTGTAATGTACGCAATCAGATATGAGGAACCCGTAGGAACAGACTGAAACACCTGTTCCAAACGTCAAAGGCACTTACGCCTCATTAAAAGAGGCACAGAAAATGGGAGGAACATAATATACGATGTGATATCTGGCCTAAAACATCGAGGGGGCCATAATAAGACCCATCAGACCTCAAGAGGTGGGAAAGGGGGATATAGTGAGTTTTCGGCCTCAATTCAGCCCGTTTATCTCGTGCCTCTCCGGGTCCTTGATGAAAGCGTAGGTCAACAGGAACAGGGGAACCGTGGCGAACCAGAGGACGTAGAGGGACAGGTAGTGGGAGACGTTGTCGTAGAGGTATCCCCCGAGTATCGACCCCACGGACGCCAGTATGAGGATGAAGAAGTTTCTGGAGCCCGCGATCTTCCCCCTGTGCTCTATGGGCACCAGGTCGGCGTACAGGGAGGAGATGGCTGAGCCGAAGATGATGTTTACCAGGGCGATGATGGGCATCGAGAGCATGAGCCTCACGAAGTTCCCCCAGACGAGGAAGGGCGCAGCGATGGCGATGAGTACCCAGCTGGCCAGCAGGGACTTTCTCTTACCGTACTTGTCCACCATCTTCCCGCAGGGGATGGCCAGGACCACGATGGAGACGGACAGGGCGCTGAATATGAACGCCAGGTTGACCGGGGCGACCCCGAGCTCATCAATGATGAAGAAGATGAAGCTCACGTTGAACATGGCGTTGGGCAGCATGAAGAGGGCCTGAATCAGTAAGATGACCAGGACGGTTCTGGGCACCTTGCGCCAGACGTTGATGCCCTCGACGAAGACCTTTGCCCCCGACAGGGACTTCACGAGTTCCTTCCCATTCAGGGGCTCGGCGTCCACCACCGTCTCCTTGATCCTCATACGGAGGAGCGCAGCCACAAACAGCCCCAACGCCGCGAAGGCGAAGGCTATCCTCGTCCCCGTGATGAGGCCGAAGTTCACGTAGAGGAGGCCCGCGAGGAGAGGGGAGGGCGTCGACGACGCGCTGTTAATGAGCTGTATCACAGAGTAGCCCGTCCCCCGCTTCTCGGGGGGGATGGAATCCATGACGAGGGCGTTGAAAGCGGGGTTGTATATGGAGGCCAGCCCCCTCAGGGCGGCCCCCAGGAGGATGGTCTGCCAGTTGGGGGCGAAGACGTAGAACATCGTGGCGAAGGCCATGAACAGGGTCATGGACCAGAGTATCTTCTTGCGCCCATGCTTGTCGGCGATGTACCCTCCGGGGAAGCTGATGAATGCGGTTATCACCTGCTGGACGGAGCTTATGAGGCCCACTGTGGCGACGGTGCCCCCCAGGGCGGTCACGTAGAGGGAGTAGTAGGTGAAGGCCATCTCCCCCGTGAAGTCGGCTATGAACGAGCCGACGTACAGGAGGAGGAGGTTCCCCTTGATGAAGTCGAACTCACTCCTGAGACGGCTCAGGATCCCCTTCTTGGGAGCATCAGCCTCAAGGGCGCCCTCTGGTATGCTCTTTCCCTCATCCAATTCCTGGCACCTACAGAACTATCATATTCTGGGTCGTTACTCCAAGCCCCCTGCGGACTTGAGGGCGTCCCGTATCTCGAGGAGGAGCTTCTTGATCTCCTTGAGGGTCCTGTCCGTCTGACGTATCATCTCCTCGTCGGAGAGGTACCTCCTCTGCGGCTCCCTTTCCATCTCTACTCCTCCACGGACTTCAGGACGTCCCTGATCTCAACCAGGACGCCGGCGATCTCCTCAAGTTCCTCAAGGGTAGCGCTCTGCTGGGACCTCAGGTTCCTAAGCCTCTCCCGGTCGAGGCGGTTCGATGAATCGAACGAGTTACCCATGCCTCCCACGGTGATCCCCACTATGACTATTGACCCTCCCATCACGACTCCCATGAACGCCACTACCGCGGCGAGTAGGCTGTTGAACCCGTAGTTGACTACGAAGTAGAGGGCCACAGCTGGGACTCCCAGCCCTATGGCGATGGCGGATAGTCCGACCATAATGGATGATGTGCTATTCATTTACTCTTTTTCCTCCTTCAACACTGTGTCGTGGATCATCTTCGAAGATAGTACTATCTGAAAGTCGGTGGGTGCGTAGGTCTTCACGGATGGACGGCCCTCGCGCGCCTGCTGCTCTATCTCCTCTATCAGTCCCATCTTCTTCAATCCCTTCATGTGGAGATGCGCCAGGGGGTACGAGATCCCCAGCTCCTTGGCGAGGACGTAGGCGTGCCTCGGCTCCCTCTCGAGGAGGGCTATGATCCTCAGCCTGATGGGGTTCGCTAACGCCTTCATGGTTTTCACCAGCGTCTGCAGCCCATCGTCGGTTGGCTCCATCTCTCCACGACGCTATATAAGAAATTTCTTATATATATAAACATTTCCTTACATATAAGAAAATTATGATATACGTAGGGGGATGAAGAGGGGGGAGCCTAGTAGTACTTCCCCCTGGCCGTGACGGGCCAGACCGCTGCGACCTTGCCGTCCTTCACCGCGACGATCTCGTCGTGCTGGTTCACCGTGGTGCAGCAGTGGCTGGGGACGAACTCAAGCTTCTGGCCCCACCTCAGTTTCTTCCGTGCCTCGCTGCCCTCCTTGAAGGTGATTGTGCCGTGCTCCTCGGAGAGGCTCACCCTCTCGAACTCCAGGGGCTCCCCGTCCACCTTCACGAGGACTGCGGGGTCCGAACGCCTGTCCCCCCCGGACATCACCTTGAGGCCGGCGTCGGTCACCACCCTGTCGTCGAAGTTGGCCCCGATGATCTGGGTGAGCACCGTCAGCGACGGCTTGAAGTAGACGTCGTTCACCGACCTCCAGCCGTAGCCCGTCCCCTCGGCCCCGACGCCGAAGACGAATGAGCCTGGCTCTATCTCGGTGATCCCCGGGTAGGTGCCCGTCACCTCGTAGGTCCCTGTGGAGCCGGCGCTAACTATCTCCACCTCGATGCCGGCCTCCCTGATCATCTCTGCGGTGTCCACCGTCATCTTGTTCCTCTCCAAGGCTGTCTCCCGGGGGACAGGGTTCTCGTAGCCGTAGATCCCCCTGAAGACCAGGCCCTTAGTGGAGGCGATCTTTTTAGCCAAGTCAACGGTGGGCTGCCCCGGCGCGACTCCGCACCTCCCGTGGGTCATCTCGATGACAACGTGCTGCTCAACACCCCACCTCGTGGCGGCCTCTGAGATCATCTCCACCTCCTGGACGTTATCCACCGAGGTGAGCACCTTCCCCTCCCCCATCGCCACGTTGAACCCCACCAGGGTCTCGATCTTCCCAGGGTCGCTGATCTCCTGGCTGATGAGGATGTTCCTGTCGCCGTGGAGGATCCCCGAGTGGAGGAGCACCTCCGCCTCCCCCAGCTTCTGGGTCATCACCCCGATGGCCCCAGCCTCCAGGAGCCTGCTGCAGATAGCAGCGGCCTTGAAGGTCTTCGCATGGGGCCTCACGTTGACCCCGGCCTCCCTGGCGAACCCGAACATCTTGTCCAAGTTCCACTGGAACATGTCTAGGTCGAGGAGGAGGCACGGGGTCCTCAGCTCCTCGACTGGCCTCCCAATCGGATACATCAGAATCGTATTCGCGATGCCCCTCCGGTTTTAAATCACTTGCCGTGGACGGAGTCGCCCTCCAGTGCCACTAGTCCGGGGGATAGGTTCTTGGGGTCCTTAGAGGGAGTCGGGTCCTCTTGTAGGGAATTGGGGTTCAGAATCCCTTTATGGACCGTAGGGACCACTCTGGAGAGGAGAGGACAGGTAATTGAGTAATGCCTTGAAGAGGTTGATGGAGAACCTGCGAGGTCCGAGGTCGAACCCTGGGAAGGAAGTGCTACTTCGGAGGGCACCAGCGGAGAGTAGGGAGATAGGCGATGTCCACGATATGCTCCTGTTTCGCTCCGGGATGCCCGAAAGAGAGTGAATACAGGGTATAACCACCATTTTTAACCTGTTTTTTATTTCATCGACCCTAGGAGGGACTGGAGACCCGGCGTCGCGCCTCCCCGACGGGGCCACGAGCACCCTAAATACACCTTTCGAGATCATCGATCATTGTTTAATGGGGGGAGGTCAAAGTTATCATCCTCGTATCTCTTTCTCAAATTCTTTGTTGGAGTAAGTTCTTCCCGTTGCTCACTGGGGTAAGTACCTTTGCTTCAGAATCGATTTAAGGTTCATGGAGACCAGTAAATGAAAGGAGATATGGAAGATGTCCGAATTAGTTAACAAGCTCATCTCCCAAGTACGGGGCCTGATCTCGAGGAAAAGCGAGGAGAAAACCATGGAAGATGTCTACACCTACAAGACGGATATCAGCGACGTCTACGAACCCAACATAGACCAGGCCGCCGCAACCGAAGTGGAGAAAGAGGCCGAAGCGTAACCGTCCCTTCAGCGTTTTTCTAATATTTTATTCCTATCGGAAACCGCTCCCTGGATTGATCCCTCAATCAATTACTGCTGGGCTCTCCACATTCAGGGCATTCCCTCGAATACCTTCCTCAGCTTCCTCTCGCTGAAGCCGATGATGGTGATGAGGTCGTCGATGACGATAACGGGGTAGGCTAGCTGTATGCCCCTCCCGGGGAGGAAGTCCCCTAACTCGACCATGGCCTCACCCCGCTCCTCGGAGTCCACCGTGTCAAGGTGGATGTACTCGTACTCGACCCCCATGCTCTCCAGGAGTCTCATGGTCTTCTTGCAGGGGGTGCACGAGCTCAGGGAGTACACTACCACGTCGTGCTCCCGGTTCTCCCCTGCGACCTTGACCCTGCCCACCAGTATCCCTCGGAGACCAGTCATGAATCAGGATCCGAAATATAAACCATTTCCCGTCGATCACAGCAAGGCACCTGATAGCCCAAAACGTTTTCCGGGTGACCGGGATGA
>JAUWDP010000044.1 GCA_030608725.1 Candidatus Bathyarchaeota archaeon | reverse complement strand
CCTGATAAGGTTACCCTAAGGGAGGGGGCTACAGAGGTCCAACCTGGTCAGATCCAGATCCCTGGAGGAACTTACAGCTCCCGTGAGCTACCTGTGGCTGAGCTCCAGAGGCTGGGCATAGTCATGGGAGGTGACGGGAGGTACTACAAGGCCTCACCAGGTACCGGAGGCAGCATTATGCTCCGACCGGTGGACCCCAACATCGCCGTGGCTGCTGCGAAGACGGGGCTTGACGTCAGCGAGGCCGCCACGGAGCAGTACAAGCTCAACGTCATGGCCATAGCCAGAAAGGTAGCCCTCTCCCATGTCGTCTACATGGGCCATGCCTTCACTGTCGAGAAGGGGTGGTACGAGGGAGACCACAGAGACTGGATCAATGCGCGCGCAGAATTCATGGACAAGCCCCTGTCCAACAAATAAGAAACTCGGACACACGCGCGGGCGCACTATGGCGCACTCGAATATACAAAATTCATTACATTATTTTCCCTATGGGTGCTGATATCATAACATCATTCACGCGCGCGCATCGGCAATGTTTTTAACATGCCCATTAAAGAAATAATGAACCACGATGTTGCCCGGAGGTACAGAGTTAATAGTAATCTTCTTTATCGTATTACTTCTATTCGGTGGAAAAAAGCTCCCCGAGCTAGCACGATCAATGGGATCCGCGGTCAGGGAGTACTCTACAGCGTCCAAAGAGCCAGCGAAATACGTAGAAAGCCATACCAAGACGAAGGAGGAAGAGGAGAGGGAGGCAATACTTGAGGCAGCTAGAAAACTCGGCATCGAGACCGAGGGAAGGAGCATCAAGGAGATCGCTGCTGAATTGGTAAAGATCACCGAAAAGGAGTAAGTCATCACTTCCCAGGTTCTTGGTGCTCTCAGATGGCAGAGGATGAAGAACAGTCTATTTGGGATCACCTTGAAGAGCTCGCACAGAGGCTTCGGAGGGTCCTGTTCGTCATCGTCGTTGCTACTCTATTAATTGTTATTCTGCCGAGTGACCTTGGAGGAATCCTCAGGTTGGATTTCTCTAATTACAGGCCCCTAATCTCCGCGATGATAGAGTACATACAGTACTCGCTTCTCCCACAAGGGGTACAGCTGTTAGCGTTCAACTGGCTGGACACGTTCTACATCTACATCCTAGTTGCGGTAGTGCTGGGCACGCTAGTTACCATGCCATACACGGCTTTTGAGCTGTTCAAATTCATCGCCCCAGCGCTCTACCCACATGAAAGGCGATCTATGTACAAATTCGTGTTCGTGGTCACAGTTCTATTCTCGATTGGGGCCGTGTACGCATGGCTCGTACTCCTACCCACGACGTTCAACGTCCTGTACGTGTTCGCATTTCAGAGTAACATCCTGCCCTTCTTCTCGGTAAAGGACTTCTTCAACATGATGGCGTTCGGCATACTCGGGTCAGGCGTATTCTACACATTCCCTCTTGTTATCTGGATGCTAGTGGGAGCTGGTCTCATAGGTGTCGTTACGCTGAAGGAGAATAGGAAGCAACTCTTCCTGGGTCTTATCATAGTCACAGCTGTCTTAACCCCTGACCCGACTCCCTTCTCGATGCTCCTCATGTCGATCCCGTTCTACATACTTTACGAGATCACTATACAGGTCCTCTCCAGGACCAAGAAAGAGTCTGAGGATCCCTCGGTTCAGCTTGGCATACGGGCCTCAAGAGATCTGCTGAGTAGACAACAAGACCCTGACAGCTGATCCACATTCATTCCCATAAAGCTTGAAGACTAACCTAGGGTCTCGACTGAGATATATTAAAAATAAAAAGTGGATCTGGGAAAAAAGGCTACTACTTGCTTCTCGCGAGCTTCACTGATTTCTTGGCCTTCTCTGCCTTCGGTTTCGTCTTGGGCTTCGCTAAGCTCTTCTTGGCAACTAGCACTTTCTTAGGCTTCTCCTTCTCCGTCTCGAAGGACGGCTTGGGAAAATCTGAGAGGAAGGGACTGTCCACTCCCGCGAGCACGACCGTCGCCTTCATCCTGTCATCGAGGTCGCTGGTGACCCTGGCGCCCCATGTGACACGGGCGTCGGGTGAGACCCTGTCCAGGACGAGCTCCCCCGCCCTGTTGACATCCTCTAGTGTCATGTCCTCTCCGCCCTCGATGTAGACAAGGGCCCCCTTGGCCTCCCTTATGTCCCCTATGTCCAGGAGCTGGGAGTCGAGCGCCCTCTCGACGGCCTCTTCTACCTTGGCGTCTCCGGCGCCCTCGCCGAACCCGATGGCACAGATGCCGCCTTGCCTCATGATGGCGTTCATATCTGCGAAGTCCAAGTTCATCAGGCCGGGCATCGACAGTGCCTCGGACATGTTCTTGATGAATGTAGAGATCCTCTCGTTGGCTACGCCGAACGCCTCCTTCAGAGGTAGGTTGCCTGCCACCCTACGTAGACTGTTATTGTCGACTACGATGACTGAGTCACAGATCTCAACCATGTCCTTCAAGCCTTCCTTGGCCTTGTCAAGCCTAGTCCCCTCGACCTCGAAGGGAATGGTCACGACGCCGATGGTCAGGTTCCCGAGCTCCTTTGAGATCCTCGCGACCACCGGGGAGGCCCCTGTCCCAGTTCCTCCACCGAGGGTCGTCGTCACGAAGACGAGGTTTGCGTCTCCTATCGCCTTCTCGATGTCTAGGGCGCTCTCCTCTGCGGCCTTCAGCCCCTTCTCGGGGAAGCCCCCGCATCCGAGTCCGCCTGTGGTGTTGTAGCCTAGAAGGACCCTCTCATCCGCCTTCGATATGCTTAGGTGCTGTGCGTCGCTGTTCATGGCGTACGTTCTGACTCCGGTGATCCCCCGCTTCATCCAGGAGACGATGTTCGAGCCGCCGCCTCCGACGCCGATGACGCTTATCTTGGGGATGGATTCCTTTGCTATCTCTTCGATGCTTCGCTCTGCCATTGCTAGAGAACTGACATCCGCTTCAACCTGCATTTATACTACACCCCGTTTATTGCTGATCAGTATTGAAAATCCAGTTTAATTTAGGCGTGTGTAAGTCTCCACAACTACAAACACAGGAACCTAATTTTTGAGTTAAAAATGCGAGCAGAAACTGTTTTGAAATATTAAGCCTTGACAACGTATCGAAAGTCCACGGTTTGAAACCAATATAAGTAATTTGTATCATAAATCCATAATCGATATTTTAAGTCCTGACCATCCAAAAGAGAAAAACTGGTGGTCGTATGAAACTCTTGATCGAGGATGTCACTATTAGGAAGGTGGAGACTATCGACTCCGAGACCTCGGTTAGAGAGGCTACTGAACATATGATCAGCCGCTCAACGAGCTGTCTAATAGTACTCACGGGGGGGGAGATATCAGGGATCCTGACGACCTGTGACGTTGTCTCGCGAGTGGTCGCCAAGGGCCTAGACCCCGAGAGCACACGCGTGGTGGATGTCATGTCGAAGCCTGTGATTTTGATGAGGCCGGACGCCCCCCTCGAGGAGGCGATCAAGATAATGCTCCAGCATAAGATCAAGAAGATCCCATTGGTCACGAGCCATGACTATGAGGATAGACTAGTGGGATTGCTCTCCCTCTCAGATATCATAGAGAGGCATTCGGAGATCTTCTCAAAGCTATGGGAAGAGGCCTTGATGATCACAACAGTTATCGCGGAGAAAGGGAAGTTCGTGGTCGTAGCGACCCAGTAGACGCGTATTAACTGTTTATTACCTGAATAAATCACCACGAACTAATTGTAATTACTGTAAACTCTGCGAGATCGTTTAACTATATGAGTTAAGGGTCAATATCATTCATCCATTTTCTTTTTCTATATTTGTATTCGATGGAATACGGAAAAAAGAGAGACTAGGGGTTACGTTTCGGTTGGCTTCGGGGGAAAAGGTAGTGCAAACAGAGGCTAGGCAGGAGGATAGTTCATTCGATGTAGGTAACACTGAACTTGATGAAGCAAAAGCCCTCCTTGCCACTGCTCAGGCCAGGATAGCGGTTCTCGAGGAAGGCAACCTCGTTAAGGCCAGAGAACTCTACGAAAATGCACTCGCCATCTACAGCAAGATAAACAATCAAGTAGGAATTGGAGACTCACAGCACAGGCTCGGGAATGTAAACGAGAGTCTAGGGGAGTTGGATAAGGCAGTCTCTCACTTCAAGGAGGCGCTTCAGGTCTTCAGGGACCTCAAGGAGCGAGGCCGGATCGCGGAGATCCTCAACAATCTTGGTGAGATCCATATCGAGGGGAAAGATTACAAACAGGCTGAGGCCCACCTAAAGGAGTCCCTCAAGATCAGAAGAGAGCTCGACGATAAGAGAGGGATGACGAGGACCATACGCAACCTGGGCAGGATCTTCGAACTAATCGGGGAGTATAACGAGGCCCGGATCTTCTATCGCCTCGTACTCCAGATCTTCGAGAGGTTAGAGGACGAGAAGGGCGTAGTCGACTCCAAGTTCCTCCTCGGCACACTGCTGACCAAGATGGGGAGGTACAAGGACGCTAAACCCAGGTTCGATGAGGTGCTCAAGAAGTACACCGAGATGGAGGACGAAACAGGCATCGTCGGTAGCCACAGCCACTTAGGAGTCGTCCTGTATCAGTCAAACGACTATGAGAAGGCTAGACGACACCTGTTACAGGCCTACGATAGCTACAAGGCTTCAGGAGAGAAGGATGGCCTGGCTAGGACACAGCTCTATCTGGGAGCCGTCTTGACAAGACTCGACAAAGTCTCCGAGGCTGAGAAGTACCTCAGCAAGGCTTTGACGCTATACAGAGGCCTTGGTGAAAAGAAGGAGGTCTCCAAGGCCCTATACTATCTTGGTAGAATCTATGTCGGGCAGGGCGACCTCAAGAAGGGTAAGGCGCATCTCGACGAGGCCCTAGCGCTGCTGAGGGAGTTCAACGACAGAGAGGCCATCGCAGATTGCACAGCTGCTCTCGGCGATGTTAATGATAGGCTTGGGGACTACCAGGCGGCTCTGCATTGCTTGGAAGAAGCGGCTAAGATCTACGAGGAGTACTACAAGCGGAAGGAACTAGCCAACACGTGTAACGACATAGGGGCCATCCTCAGCGAACATGGTGATTACAAGAAAGCCGAGAAACACTTCAAAGCGGCCATCAAGATATACGAAGACCTGGGTGATGAGGAGAACGTTGCGAAGGCGAAGTACAACCTAGGCGTCATCCACAGCGAGCTTGAGAACTACAAGAGGGCCAGGACGCTCCTGAATCAGGCGCTGAAGACCCAGAGACAGTACGAGGATCAGCCCGCCATGGCTGGGACCCTCTACAACCTCGGCGTCACCCTGTGCGAGCTAGAGAAGTATAACATGGCGAAGAAACACCTCAAAGAGGCGTCTGAGATCCAGGAATCCCTAAAGGATGCCGAGGGCATGGCCTGGTCCCTATACAACCTCGGCGTCACCGACAGCCGTCTGGGCTTCCATAAAGCAGCGAAGTCGAGCCTGGAGAAAAGCCTCCAGGAGTTCAAGAAGCTCGGGAACATGGAGGGGGTGACGAACTCACTCGGCAACCTTGGTAGACTGAATGAGGAGCTTGACGACTACGAGGGGGCCATCACCAGCTACCAAGAGGCATTGGAGTTCTACAAGAAGACTGATCGTGAGGACGACATAGCGGGAATCTATCTCAAGATTGGTGAGATACACCTTAGAGCATCTCAGTTCGATGAAGCTGAGAATAATCTGGAGAAGGCTCTCAAGGGTTTCAGGGAGCAGGAGGACGACGAGGGGATCGCCAGAACCTCGTCAGGCCTCGGAAAGGTGATGCTGGAGATCGGGCGGCACAGGAGAGCCAGCAACCTGCTGGCAGAAGCCTCTAAATTGTACAGGGAGACGGGGGAGAGAGAGGCCCTCATCGAGACGCTGCTCCTGCTTGGAACCGCATACACCGTGGGAGAGAAGCCGTACAAGGCGAAGGCAATCCTCAAAGAGGCCCTTGAGGTGCAGGGCGAGATAGAGGAGGGGGGCAGCCTCGAGACCCAGCTCAAGCTCGGGGACACCATGATGAACCTCGGGGAGTACGCCGAGGCGAAACCCCTACTCGAAGAGGCGCTGGTAAAACTGAGGGAAGCCGAGGATAGAAGCGCCCTCGCCGAGACGTTGGGAAAGATAGGGGTGGCCGCATATCACACTCGGAGCTACGGGGAGAGCTCTAAGTACCTGGAAGAAGCCCTCGCTGAGTACACAGGGTCCGACGATGAAAGGGCTAGGAGGGAGCTGACACACTATCTGGGGATCTCGCTGGTCGAGATAGGAGAGCACCAGAAGGGTATGCCTCACTTGGAGAGAGCCTTCCAATCACACGAGGAACGTGGTGACGTCGAGCGAGCCTGCCTCGTTCTAGGGTATCTGGGTACATGCCTCTTCGAGATGGGTGAACATGAAGAGGCGGAGAAGTGCCTGCATGATGCTCTTACCATCCAGAGGGATATGGAGAACAAAGGCCAGATAGGCAGGACCCTCGTCGCGCTGGGCGAGACCCTCATCAAGCTCGAGAAACATGAGGAGGCGAGAAAGCATCTCGTGGAGGCGCTGACATACTCGGCGGGCGAGAGGGAGCGTGGGCGCACCCTAGAGAGCCTCGGATCGGTTCTGGTTCATCTCGGCAAACGGGAGGATGCCCTGACGAGATTCGAGGAGGCCCGTGAGATCTTCAAGAGTCTGGGGGACCAGGAGGCGACTGCGAGGAACCTGCACGGTCTCGGACTCCTCCAAGAGGAACCATTTGAGATCGAGAGCTCGATCATGCACTTGAAAGAGGCCTTCGAGATCTACAGTGAGCTCGGCGCCTCAGAGTCTTCCGTTGCAGTCCTCAACGACATGGGTCTGAGGATGAGCCAGAAAGGGGACTACGGTGAGGCAAAGAAATCGCTCTCCGAGGCTCTGAAGCTGTGTAAGATGGGCAGCGATAAGAAAAGTGAGGCCAGGATCCTCAACAATATAGGCGTTGTTCTGAGGAGACAAGGAGAGCCGGAGAAGGCACTTAAAAGTCTGGTGAAGGCGCTCACTATTCAGCGAAAGATTGAGGATAGCCTAGCAGTCGTAGAGACGTTGTGTAACCTCGGGACAGTTTCAAATGTGGTGGGTGAAGCCGCGGAGGCGAAGTCGTACTTCGATGAGGCCGTAGCGGCTCTGAGGGACCCCCAGGACAAGTCTCTTGATACTCCAAAGGGGACCGCTGCCAGGATAATCGACAGCCTGGTCTGTCACAGGATAAGGTCCAACGAGCCCCTTGAGGATCTGATACAGCTCACGGAGGAGATGGGCATAGAGAACGAGATGGTCGCCCTGAAGGGCTGGATCATCATCAGGGAGGGGCATCAGCTGGCGTCGAAGGGCAGATGGGACAAGGCGGCGGAGATGATAGAGAGCGGGGAGAGGGCGATAGATGAGTACTCCAGCGACGGAGACTCTCCGTTGATATATGAGAGCTTGAAGGAGGAGAATGGACATGTCGTTTAAAGACTACTTGCAGGAGCGCGAAGGAAGGCTGGAGCTGCTGAGCGGCTTGAAGCAGGCCATCCTCAGCGAGCCTCACAAGA
>JAUWDP010000371.1 GCA_030608725.1 Candidatus Bathyarchaeota archaeon | reverse complement strand
GTCAGGATCGCCGATGAGAGCCTCGAGGAGTTCCTGTCCTATGTCATGGACTACTTCAAGAGGTTCTCGGGCTTGGACTCCATACCCAGGATCAGCTCTGTTAAGCTGGTGAAAGAGGGGGATGCGAGGGTGATGTCGTTCGTCTACTGTGAGATGGGCTCCAGCATACACGTCAAGAGGACCGATAACGTCATGACCCTGGCCCGGGACGAGGAGGGCGTCTACGCCCCCACGATGGCTTCGAGGGGGGATAGGGACGCAGCCAGGACGACCGGGGCGTTCATCAGGAAGATCGTGATCCGGTGGTCGACGGAACAGGGCAGGAAGGCCCGGTAGGGTGCAACGGGTTCTCTTTACCAATGCGTACACGGGAAAGCGGCCGGTGTGCCGGCCGTCGCCCATCTCCCGTTCGCGGTGGCATCCCGTTGAGTGGGATTGATGGGGGTGATGCGGAATGGGCGGGTCGGGTTTCGCGCAACGTTTATTTCTGCGTACACATATGGGTACATATGACTTCCAAGAACATATCCATAACCGAGGATGTCTACAGGCTGCTCTCGAGGATGAAGCTGGAGGGGGAGAGCTTCTCCAATGTAATCAGGCGCCTAGCGAGGCGTCGAAGCCTGACCGACAGTGCGAGCCTCTGGTCCGAGCTGCCAGAGGAGGAGCTGGAGGCCTTCGCCGAGAGCCTTCGCGACATCAGAGGCAGGGCTCGTGAGTCGCTGGGGGCGAAGAGCCTTGAGGGTCGTTGACACAACCTTCATCATCGGCCTCCTCAGGGGAGACCCCGGGACCGTCGAGAAGGCGAGGGAGCTGGACGGAGAGGGGGGCGCCGCCACGACGGTCGTCAACGTGTTCGAGGTATCCTACGGCGTGTACCGGAGCATGTCGGACGTCGACAGGAGGTTGGAGGAGGCCCGGCGGGTCTTCTCAAACCTCGACGTGTTCTCGCTGGACTCCAGGGCGGCGGTCAAGGCGGCGGAGATCGCGGCAACTCTGGACAGGGAGGGCAGGGGCGTCGACCCCTTCTATGCGCTCGTGGCCGGCATCGCCCTTGTCAACGGCGCGGAGCGTATCGTCACGAGGAACGTAGCCCACTTCGAGAGGATGCACGGCCTGATCGTCGAGGAGCACTGAGCCGCAGCCGTCCGTCCAGATTCCCGCTGTGCTAGAAACGATGGTAAATTTGGTCGGTGTGCCGACTGTTATCATCTTCAAGGAAGCTGCCTAGCGTGTTGGTTTTGCTCTGTCTTTCCTCGTGATGGCCTCTCCATGAGAGTCTCTGGGTTGATGCGAAAAAAAGTAAGGGATAAAAGTAAGGAGTTCCTTACCACTATGTGATGTATGAATGGAAGTGAGCGTCGGCACGGTAACATCTAAGGGGCAGGTGACCATCCCCAAGGAGATAAGGGAGACCCTCGGAGTCATCGAGGGGGACAAGCTGATATTCCTCGTCGAGGGCGACAGGGTGATCATGAGAAAGGTCGGCTCCGAGAGGCTCTCCGACATCCTGAGCAGGCGGAAGCCGTGGAAGGATAAGGGACTCG
>JAUWDP010000052.1 GCA_030608725.1 Candidatus Bathyarchaeota archaeon | reverse complement strand
TACGTCTCCAAGGCGACCACCCCCCACGTGCCCTCGACCACAGAGGAGATCGTCGGGGAGATAGTCAGGTGCGCCGAAGCCGGCGCGTCCATCGTCCACCTCCACGCGAAGGACCCGGTGACGGGTGAGCCCCACTCGGGGGACCCCAACCCCGTGCTCAAGGAGTACGTTGAGTGCATCCGCGAGGAGGTGGACGTTGTGATCAACCTGACCACCGGTGGCGGCAGGGTGGGGAACCCCCCCGAGGTCTGGGATGAGCTGGTGAGGGCGCGCTGCGACCTGGGCTCCGAGATGATGTCCCTCAACATGGGGACGATGAACAGGTGGGCTGAGCACCCGACGGGGAAGATCTTCCTGAACACCGTGGACATGATCGAGCGCTGGTGCGGCTACATGGTGGAGGCCGGGGTCAAGCCGGAGCACGAGGTCTACGACACGGGGATGATCAATGTCTGCAGGCAGCTAGCGTCAAAGAAGATCGTCCCCGAGCCTCTACACGTCCAGTTCGTCATGGTGGGACAGACCGGGTTCCTGCCGACTCCGAAGGCCCTGGTCTACAGCCTGGACCAGCTACCGGAGGGCTGGACCTGGAGCGTCTGCGCCCTGGGGAGGCACGAGATACCCATGGCAGCGGTCACCATGGCGATGGGGGGTCACGTCAGAGTGGGGTTCGAGGACAACGTCTACATACGCTATGGGGAGCTGGCCACGAGCAACGCGCAACTCGTCGAGAAGGTGGTGAACATCGCGGGGGAGCTGGACAGGCCCATCGCATCGCCGGACGACGCGAGGGAGATGCTCGGGCTGAAGAGCCCCCGATGATCTCATGATACGTTTCATATTGTGTCGTATACTCAGCATAAAGAATGATGGTTGTATTAGACGTCCTTCTAGGTCTTGAGTTCTGGGTGATGCTACACCGACACCGTCATGACATAGCCGGGAAGCGAGAAAGGCGAGTGGAAAGCCCCTCTGAACACTTATTCTTCGTGCACGGGAGCGCTATTACTTCCCAATCACTATGCCAGCTGGGTCGATCTCCTCCCGCAGCAGCCTCAGCTCCGCTTCCCTCGGAGGTTCCGTAGTGTTAACGGTCCTTGGTATGACGAGCTCGAACCCCGTGTTCTCTACCACGTCTTCCACCGTCACGCCCGGGTGCACCGAGACCAGCTCCATCCTCTTGGACTCGCCGTCGAAACCCATGACGCCGAGCTGGCTGATAACGCGGTAGGGGCCGGTGTCGGACGGTAGCCCGGCCTCCTCCCTCGCACCCGGGCCCGTGAGGTACCCCGGGGTCGTGAGGAAGTCCAGCTCCTCGACGAAGCGCCTCGTGTCGTGGCGCATCAGTATGATGGTCCTGTGGCAGAGGCTCCCCACGTCGTTGGCACCCCCGCTGCCGGGGAGCCTCACCGTCGGCGAGCCGTGGTCTCCTATGACCGTTGTGTTCAGGTTCCCGTACCTGTCGATCTGGGCAGCGCCGAGGAAGCCATAGTCGACGTGGCCAAGCTGTGCGAGGGACATGACGTAGTCCATGCTGGCGGCCATGACCCCCCTGTGGAAGGTACGGCTGTCCCCGACGCTGATGGGGATGGTGGGTATCCTCGGCCCGATGCCTCCAGCCTCGAAGAGGATCAGCAGGTTCGGGGCGTGGAGCCTCTGGGCGAGTATGGAGGCGATTATGGGCAGCCCTGTCCCGACGAGCAGCGAGCGGTTGTCCTCGAGGACGCGGCTGGCGACGCAGGCCATGAGTTCCGTGGGGTTGTACTCCATCGTCAACGCCTCCACGGGGCCTCCAGTGGCACCTGCAAATACTCTAGTTTACGTAGGTACTCCATCTTCTCCCTTCCCCCCACAAGCTCGACGTACTTGGAGTACTCCTCGACGGAGTGGACGTACCTGTCCATGTACTCCTCGACCCCCTCCTCGGTCTTGCTGAGCCTCAGCCACTCGGCCATGTGCTCCTCGTCAGAGTAGTAGAGACCCGGCATGTTCCCGGGGTGGGAGCCGTAGGGGACCTCGCAGACGGCGTCGACTAGGAAGTGGGGTATCACAGTCCTGTCGGGGGCGCCCCTGATCTCCTCCTCGTCCACTATCTCCTCTGTAGTGATGATGAGCCTCTTCGCCGCCATAGAAAGCTCGCCATCCTCTATGATGGTGCCGTCGACCTGGCAGTTGCCGTACCTGTCGCAGCGGTGCACGTGGATGAATGCGAAGTCGGGGTAGCATGCGGGGAGCAGGCACAGCGGCTTTCCCGTGAAGGGGTCCTCCACCACCTTGGCGGAGCTGTACCTCAGCGTGTCCGTCCCCAGCATCACCCGCGCCGGGAGGAAGGGGAGCCCCATCGCCGCCGCCTTGAACCTCCACTGGAACCCGGCGTTCGAGATCTCCGCCACGACCTTCACCCTTCCGCCCTCGGCGGCCCGTCTCCCAGTCGGTGAAAGCCCTCTAAGCTCGTGGCCGAAGGCGTATGCGCACTCAACGGTGTCGACCACCTCTCCCCCTATGAGCACGTCCACGTCGTGGACAGCCGTCTTCGCGGCGATCTTCAGGTTCCTCCTGCCCTGCCTGATCATCTCGTAGATGGCGGCCATGCTGACGCGGATGTGGCCGAAGCCGCCCATGGCGAAGTAGTCGCCGTCCTTGGTGAAGCGCTCGACGGCCTCTCTCATGGGCATCCTCTTGTCCTCGAGCCCCCGGCTCTTCTCCTCCGCCATCCAGCGGCGGGCCTCATCCGGGTCCATCCATCCGAGGAGCTCACCGGCGCCCTCCCTCAGAACTTCCATGGTACCAAGTAGTCTACATGCCCTTAATTTTTACTCGTGCGCCCCCATGCTTCAGAGGCAGGCGCGCAGGGTCTAGCCTTCCTGGTTCCAGAGAAGCTTGTACAGTGCGATGAGGTATCTGTCCCTCCAGCCTTCCAGCTCCTTCAGGCTCCTGTCGCCCACCATCTCCTCAACGCCCTTGATCGCCTTCTCGATCACCGACTCCGGGGTCACAGTCCACTTCGCCATGGTCTCCAGCCATGCGGCCTTGCTGGTGCCTATGTGGCGCATCAGGTACTCGATGCCCCCCTTGCCGCCCCCTAGGTGATATGTGAGGTAGGGGCCCATGATTGCCCACCTGATACCGGGCCCCGCCTTCACCGCCTTGTCGACGTCCTCCACAGAGGCGACGCCCTTGTCCACAAGGTCCAGCGCCTCCCTCCAGAGGGCGGCTGAGAGCCTGTTCGCTATGAAGCCCTGCGCCTCCTTCTTCAGGACGACGGGGACCTTGCCTATGTCCTCCATCAGGGCGTAGGTCCTGTCGACGGTCTCCTTGGAAGTGAGCTCGCCGGGGCACAGCTCGACCAGGGGCACCAGGTGCGCCGGGTTCCAGGGGTGGGCCACGATCCCCCTCTCCGGGTGCACGTTCATCGCCTTCTGGACCTCCGTCATCAGGAGCCCCGAGGTGCTGCTGGCGAAGATGACCTCTGCCGGTGCGATCCGGTCCATCTCTCCGTACAGGGGCTTCTTCACGTCGTAGCTCTCGTACACGGACTCTTGGACAAAGTCCGCGTCTCCCAGGGCCTCTGAGAGCTCGGTCGTGGTCTCGATCCTCGACATCGCCTCAACCGCGCTGTCGCCCAACCCGGCCTGGACCAGAAAATCCACGTGGCCTCTCACCCGCTCCACTGCCTCCGCGAGCTTTTCCTCTGAGAGATCCTGCATTGCGACCTCGTATCCGTTCAACGCGAAGAGTGCCGCCCACCCCTGGCCTATCAGGCCGGAGCCCACGCACGCGACCCGTCTGATACCTTCGATCATCGCTCCTCTTTAGGGAACTGCCCCTTGTCCTATATTACATTGGACCGTCTGCGGGCGTAAGTGTTATCACTTCACGTTATCAGATCACATCCGTGGTTTGATTGTCCGAACCTGATTTCTCGAACATCTTCGGCAGAAGCTCAGAAGACCTCCACAAGATCGTGAGGGCGGAGGGTATCTACGTCTATGACTCCGAGGGGCGGAAATACATCGACGGGAGCGCAGGCCCCATCTGCGTCAACATCGGCCACGGCGTGAAGGAGGTGGCCGAGGCCATCGCGAAACAGGTCGCTGAGGTCTCCTATGTCCACAGCGGCCATTTCTACACAGAGTCTGTGACGGATTGCGCCGAGAAGCTGGCCAGCCTCGCGCCCCCTGGGTTGAGACGTGTCTTCTTCTGCTCTGGCGGGTCTGAGGCCACAGAGGCGACGGCGAAGATGGCTCGGCAGTACCACCTGGAGAACGGTGAGCCGGCCAGGTACAAGGTGGTTGCCCGGTGGCAGAGTTACCACGGGAACACGCTGGGGGCGCTCTCCATGTCGGGGAACATCGCCCGCCGCAGCAGGTTCGTCCCCCTCCTCCTGGACTTCCCGCACATTCCCCCGGCGTACTGCTACAGGTGCTGGTACGGGAAGAGCCGCGGTGAATGCGATCTGGAGTGCGCCCGGGCCCTTGACACGATGATCAGGGCGACAGGTCCAGAGTATGTGTCGGCGTTCATAGCCGAACCGGTGGTAGGAGCAACTTTGGGCACCGTCCCGGCGGCGGAGGGCTACTTCCAGCTGATCAGGGAGATCTGCGACGAGCATGGCGTCCTCTTCATCGCTGACGAGGTGATGACGGGGCTGGGGAGGACCGGCAAGATGTGGGGCCTTGATCACTGGGAGACCGCGCCAGATATCATCGCCTCCGCGAAGGGTCTCGCCAGCGGCTACCTGCCTCTCGGTGCTGTCATAGCCTCCGAGAAGGTCTTCGAGGCTTTCTCAGGGGGCTTCGCCCATGGCCACACATATGGGAGTCACCCCGTCGTCTGTGCAGCCGGGGCTGCAGCCCTTGATTATCTGGTGAAGCATAATCTCACTGAGCGTTCGGCGGAGCTGGGAGTGTACCTCCACGAGAGGATGCGGGAGCTCTATGAGCATCCAACAGTCGGGGACGTCAGGGGCATGGGTGTGTTTGCCGGCGTCGAGTTCGTCAAGGACAAGGAGACCAAGGAGCCGTTTCCGCCCGAGGTAGGTCTCACGCAGTTGATCGTGGAGCAGTGCTACAGGAACGGGCTGCTCGTCTACCCTGGCTACGGCACGGTGGACGGCGTCAAGGGGAATCACATCCAGGTCGCTCCACCGTTGGTCGTGGAGCGCTCGGAGATAGACGAGATAGTCGACCTGCTGGACAGGTCCATCGGTGAGGTCGAGGAGGGGCTCAAGTAGGTCCCAGGATAACGAGCCTTTTCACATGACCAGTCACTGAAGATCGTAAACAGGACCTCGAATCCTTGGCTGTCCATTCTCTGCGTAACAGGGCTGGAGTTCACGTGTTCGATTTCCGCTCGATGTATACGCATACGCCCTAAGAGATGCTCGGGTCTACAGTGAAGAAGTGGTATATCAAAACGGACAGGATCCCGAAGGCACCCGCCGTGAGGCCCAGTGCCCAGTAGCCGTATTGCAGCAGAACGAGCCCTCCCATCATGGTGCCGAGAGTGGCACCAAGGCTCCTCGCAGCGGCGTTCACAGACATCAGCGTCCCGCGGAACTCGGGCACCTGCTCCAACGCTAGGCTGTTCCCCGCCACGAAGGAGGAGGAGGCGAATAGAAAGAGGGTTATCGACGCCAAGGCGGAGGGCCAGAAGAGCCCTAAGTTGAAGGTAATTATCGTCAAGGTCCCGAGGAGGAGCGAGGCCGCGGCGACGATCCTCTTTCTGCCGAACCTTTCTACGATGTTGCCGCCTACGATGCTCCCTGTGAACGCGGTTAGGGCCATCCCTGAGAAGATTAGGGACGCCAGCCCCGATGATGCTAGGAACCTCTCTCTGAAGGACGATACGCCGTAGGTCAGGACGTTCGACAGGTTCACTTGGACGAACAACGCCCCAGCAAGGCATGCGAGCGCCGACCTATTCGATAAGATGCTCCTGAACCCTTCGAAGCTGCTTCTGGGACTCGAAACTGGGCGGTCGCTTGATTTGGGTATAACGAAGTAGACCAGTGCGAGACCGGCTATCGATATCGGGAGCATGAAGTAGATGAAGGCTGACCGCCATCCGTACTGGCTTGCGATGTAGTTGACGGTGGGGGAGCCGACGAGGACGGAAAAGGGCTGGCCAGCGGTGACCCATCCGAGGGCGGACGACCTTCTCTCGGGAGGGAGGGCCTCGCCGATGATAGTGGCCGTCATGGGGAAAACTATAGAGCTACCGATCCCCGTGAGGGAGTAGGCGGCTATCAGCACAGGGAAGTTGGGCGAGAGGTAGCTACCAACCGCTGAGATGACGTAGAGCAGGAGGCCAGCAGTCAGCAGGGTCTTGTGCCTGTAACGGGCGCTGAGGACGCCCATGATGAGGGCGAATATCACAGCGATGGCCGAGTAGGCCGTAGCGATCTGTCCCGTCACTCCGACTGGGTAGCCGAACGTCTGGCCGATGTCGATGAGGAGCAGCCCAGAGATAATCACGGGGACCCCTGCGACGAATAAAGACATGAAGAGGGACAGAAGAAACAGCTTGCTAGGTGCCTTTTTTTCGTGATTCAATTCTCCACTACCTACTCTGCATCCCACCATTGAACAAGTACAGGGAGAAGAAGTCCCAACACCTGTCAACTGGAATATGTAGTAATCTGTATCCAATTATATAATTAAACATACGCGCGCGTGGAACAGGCTGATCCGATTGATGACAGAATAGTTTGTACAAGCGTCTCTATTTCTCTGTGGGGCGTGACGCCGAGTACTCGTTATGCAGGTTAACGATCATCTGTTTCACCTCTTCGGGGTAATCGACGACGAGCTGTTCCCTGACCTCATCCGTGATCTCGCCGGTCTCAGCCAACGTCCTCCCGGCTGTCTCCACTGCGTCCATGAAGCCCTCAAGATACTTCCTGCCCTCCTCATTGCTGATTATCTGCGACGCGGGCAGGAAGACATGGACTGCATTAGGGTACAGCCCCTTCGCCTGACTGAAGTTCACTAGGTCGGGGAACCCGCAGACGGCGGCCAGCACTGTCACCTGTTCCTCGTTCCTAGATCTCGCTGGATGATGTGTATCCCCTTCCTCGATGTACATCTCCGGCATGGCGAGGGGCAGCGTCCGCTCTCGCAGTCTCTGGAGGTAGTGGATTATGTTGTAGTGGTAGATCGGTGTGCCGAGGTACAGCACGTCGGCC
>JAUWDP010000325.1 GCA_030608725.1 Candidatus Bathyarchaeota archaeon | reverse complement strand
AACATCCCGGGGATCACGAAGGAGAGCCCGTAGATCCCCATCTCGGTGGGTCCGAGGAGCCTTGCGACTATGATTATTCCGATGGCGTTGAAGATCTCGGAGAGGAAGTTGCCTATGAAGAGGTGGAAGCTGCCCCTCGTGGACTTCTCCGCAACCTTCTCAAGGTCGTTCAAGGCATACTCGTCCTCCCGTTCCTCAGGTCAACTCGACTCTCGTTGATACTTATGCCACGTACTTATCCGTGATATGTACGAGTAATACTGTTTAACGGGTTTATAATCGATCCCGGCGAGGGCGTCCAGCTCCCCCAGGACGCCCAGGGTCGGGCCACCACTGCCCCAGGTTGCCGTGAAGGCGGGGGCATCTCGGCGACCCCCCGGACAACCTTGAACCCATGCCCCTCGATCTCGTCCGCGAGCAGTTTCGATGTCCTGTACTCCAGTAAGCCGAGCTCTGCGTACTCCCAAGCCTTGTCGCTCATCTCTATGATCTTCTTCTCGTTCTCGTCGATCCAGCTTAGCGCTGTATCCTTTGACATTATGATCTCCAGTATGTTGGTGTAACGCGAATAAAATCATCTGGTGGATGGGGCCACACTGAACCTTCTCGTGTATGCCTCAAATAGAGTGTATCCGAGGACGGCAGATATGCCTCCCTGCATGGCGTTGAATAGCCCTAGGAGGGGGAGGATTTCCACCACATAGCCGTAATCATAGCCGTAGTAGTTTGGGAGGATTAACAGATTCCAGACGCTCATTATTAGTATCCTCAATATGAGGCCTGCAGCTATTGATGTCCCCCTGGTAACCGAGTTGCTGAAGCCTCTGTTCCTCATCAGCTTCACTCCCCACGCCACTCCTAAAACAGTTGTAAACTCAGCTATACCCTTCATTGAGGCCCCTATGATCTCGGGATTTCTCATGAAGATACCCAACAGAGCAACCAGTGATGTTGTTGCCGCTGAGGGTAGGCCGTAGAGGAAGTAGGATAGCAATATGGGGACGCCTGTGAAGTCGAACTTTATGTAGGGCATCCAGGGGAACGGTATCTTGAGCCCCGAGTACTTAAGGGTGTAGTCGAACAGGATGACCATGGCTGCAAGCAGCGCCGTACCGGTTAACCTGGCGGTCTTACTCTCGGTGGCTGTCGTCTTTATCGTCTCCGTTGATCTAAGGTGATATGACCCTCCAGTCTTTCTGAAGATAAAAGAGTTGTCCATAGAGATCCTGCAAGGCTCCCTGGGTGGTCAGGTCCACGTGCCCAGCAGGCTTAAAAGCCCGTCAACATATCTCATGGGGCAGGTGGAGGATGTGCATCAACTCCAATATCTACGGGCGGGGTCTCTGACCTCCGCAATCTGATTCTCCGAACCCTCAATGACAACCAGCTCCTGATTCTAAACGGCATAGCGCGCCGTAGGTGCTCTATGACGTCGCTGCTCAGGAGACTCTCAGAGGAGTGGGAGATACCCCTATCTACCCTGAAGCTGAACGCAAGGATCCTGAGGGAGCTGAACCTCATCAGCTACGGGTCTACCCGCGAAAAGAGGGACGCCCGGGTGGAGAAGCTGGGCAGCTTCGTGCTAGGGCTTCTTGAGGACAGGGACGATGGGGCGCTGATCAGGTTCGCTGACTAGAGAGCAGGTCCATCTGCTCCTGGATCCGCCTCTCGACCTCGCCCTCGATGGCCAGCCTGTCAACATTCCCCATCGCGGTTAGGGGCAGGGACTCGACGACCATCACCCTGGCCGGGACCTGGAAGAACTGGAGGCGCTCCCTGCAGTGGTCGAGGAGTCGTCCCTCAAGGCCTTCCTTGTCGGCACCTTCTTTCAATGTCACGATGGCTTGGACGTCGGTGGAGCACCTCAGCGGGTCTGGGACGCCAAAGGCGGCCGCCAGCTCTACGTCCGGGTGTGAAGACAGGGCGTCCTCAACCTCCTGGGGCCAGACGGTGTGCCCCTCAGCGATGATCCTGTCCCTCTTCCTCCCATAGATGTAGAGGTAACCCCTCTTGTCTATGCTGCAGATGTCCCCCGTGTGGAGCCAGCCGTCCACGAGCACCCTGTCGGTCTCCTCCTGGGCCTTCCAGTAGCCCTTCATGACTTGGGGGCCCCTCACGAGGAGCTCTCCTTTCTCGCCGGTGGGCATCTCAACC
>JAUWDP010000037.1 GCA_030608725.1 Candidatus Bathyarchaeota archaeon | reverse complement strand
TATCATTTAGATGTTCACGATTAGCATCTCTGTATAACTTACTCCGTATGTTGATCTCCTCTCGATGAGTATCCCTATGTATCAACCCCGAGGTGGCGGAGATGCCCAGACGATACTCCCAGGGGAAGTACGTCTGGAACGCCCGGGTGATTCCCAGGATGCTGGACCTGTTCGACGGGCACGATGTGAAGACCACCTTCTTCGTCGTCGGCATGAACGCGAAGAACCACCCCGACGTCATCGAGGAGATCCACTCCAGGGGCCACGAGATAGCGACCCACGGCTGGAAGCACGAGGACATCGCCGGCGTCGGCAGGGAGGAAGAGGAGAAGAGGCTGCTCATGTGCGTGGACGCCATCGAGAGCGCCACCGGTGTTAAACCCGTCGGGAACAGGACGGCGGGAGGCGAGGTCTCGCCCTTCACCCACGACATCCTGAAGGAGAACGGTTTCATCTACGACTCCAGTATGAGGGGCAGCGACCTCCCCTATAGGCTCGACAACGGCCTCGTAATCGTCCCAAGCTACTACGAGATGGACGACTTCCACCTCTTCGCCGACTACCCGGGTATAGCCCCGTACCACGCCAGGATGCTGAGCCCGGAGACCGGCTACGAGATCTGGACCAACGCCTTCGACGGATACTATAAGTATGGGCTCTGCTACACGACGATGTTCCACCCCCAGATAATCGGGAAGCCGGGGAACATGATGCTCCTGGACAGGCTGCTCAACTACATAGAGAAGTATCCGGACGTCTGGTTCGCCACAGCGAAGGAGATCGCCAATCACTGGAACACGCTGACCTAGGAAGGCTGGATATCAGACACGTTTTTGTGTGTCTTAAAAAAAATGCAGCATTTATTTCAGCGTTAAAAACGATTAGGCTCAGAATATCGACGTTAAATCCCGCACAGAGCCCAAAATCATTCTGGTCTCGAACTTCGAGAATGCATCCCTCGGCGTTGAACCCGAGAGGACGGCCGCGAAAGGCACGCATGCCCTCATAGCGGCCTCGGCGTCGACCACGCTGTCACCCACGTATAGCACCGCCTCGGGCGGGATGCCCAGCTTCTCCAGTGCCAGGTTCAGGCTCTCGGGGTCGGGCTTAAACTCCGAGACGTCCTCTCCGCCGACGATGACCTCGAAGGGCTCCAGGAGCCCCTCACGCCCCAGCACCTCCACGATCCTGTACCTGTACTTCGTGGAGACGATTCCCAGCCTCAACCCCCTGCCCCTGAGGTGCTCCACGGTCTCGGGGACGTAGTCGTAGACCACCGTGCAGTCGGCCATCACCTCGTCGGCCCTCTCCACGAACAGCCTCGTGTACTCCCCGCCCCTCCCAGACTGCTCCTCCCCTGCGAGCCTAACCAGCGACTCGGGGAGGGAGTAGCCGACTGTCTTCCTGATTACGTCCGGTGTGGCTGGAGGGAGACCCATCTTCCTGAGGGCGTGGTTGGCGCACTCTACGATGCCCCTGAAGGAGTCGGCGAGGGTGAAGTCAAAGTCGAAGATGACAGCCTCATATCTAGCCATATTGCACCCTACTCACATTCATCCAACTTAAGAATGTCTAGAATCAGGTCAAATGTATCCTGTCTCTGGTGACTCGAAATCGAGTTAATCTCCCTCCTTTCTCCAGCCTTCGAGGTGTGGGAGAACTTCTATCATGTTATCTTTTTATGATTAAACTGTAACTGTAGGGTCATGCTTGAGTCCGTGACCAGCAAGGGCGCCGACTTCATCAGGAGACAGCACAGGGCCTTCAAGGTCAACATCGCCAGGAACCTGGTCACAAACTTCTCCATCGGCCTCACCCAGCAGTACCAGTCCATCTACGTCTCCGCCCTAGGCGCGGGGGCCATGGAGCTGGGTTTGGTGAGCAGTGTAGGCGGGGTCGCCAGCACCCTCCTCACGGTACCTGTGGGGTGGCTGGCGGACAGGTACGGGATAAGGCGGATGCTCATGACGGGGATGAGTGTGATGTTCCTCAGCTTCCTCATCTTCGGCCTCGCAGGGAGCTGGCAGGTGGGCGGCCTAGCGATGGGGCTCTTCACCATGGGGTTCAGCTTCATGATGGTGGTCTGCCCCATGATCTGCGGGAACACCCTGAGGAGCGAGGAGCGGGTCACCGGCATGCAGCTCTGCGACACGGTTTCTGCCCTCCCCCGCCTCGTGGCTCCCATCGTCGCGGCGTACCTCATCACCTCCTTCGGCGGGATGAACGCCGACGGGATCCGGCCCCTGTTCTGGGTCTCCGCGGGGGGCTTCCTCGTCGCGCTGATCGTCGTCTACCTCTACCTCATCAACCCGATCCAGCCCTCTAAGAAGGGGGGCAGCATACTGCAGGGGTTCAGCAGCGTCTTCAAGGAGGGCACCATGGTGACCCGCTGGCTCATCTACACGATGATCTCGACTGTGCCCATGTACCTCGCCTTCTACATCCCCTACTACGCCAAGGAGATCAAGGGGGCCGACCCCTACGTCATAGGCCTCATGGACTCCGCCTACTGGGCCTCAAGCGTCTTCCTGGCCCTCCCCGTGGGTATCCTGGCCGACAGGTACGGCAGGAAGAAGATGGTGGCGCTGCTGACGCCATTCTACTGCCTGGCGCTGGTGCTCCTCGTCGTTGCGCCCAACGACCTCGTGCTGATACTGGCGGGGCTGCTGAACGGGTTCTTCATGCTGGGAGCTATCACCCAGGCCGCCATCGGGTTGGAGCTGGTGCCCAAGGAGATACTGGGGAGCTGGACCGGGCTCAACTCCCTCAGCAGGGGCTTGGTGAACATCGCCGCCCCCATCATCGGGGGCCTCCTGTGGGCGTCACTGGGGCCCGAGTACGTCTTCTACTTCCTCATCGCGACTCAGGTCGTGAAGCTGGGGATCCTCTGGACCATCCCCTCATCGATAACGAGGGGCTGAGCCACAGTCAGGGGAGTTCTGGGAAGGTGCCTGGAGGCCTGCGGTGCCCCGTGGACTGCTCGTAGGCGTAGGCGATCTTGATGATGTCGGGCTCCCCGAAGAGCCTCCCCACGATCTGCAGCCCGGCGGGGAGGTTCCCGTATGTGAATCCCATGGGCACCGTCAGCCCTGGGAGCCCCGTGCCGGGGGGGATCCTCTGGCTGTTGTCACCGTGTGGGCTCTCCATGTCCCCTATCTTCCTGGGCGGGTTGCTCCACGTGGGGTAGATGATGGCCTCGACCCTGTGCGCCTCCATGGCGCCGAGCACCGCTTTCCTGAAGGCGACGTTCTTGGGCTCCTGGTACACGTCAGTGGTCTTCACCGTTTCTGGGTCGATCTCCAAGTTCCTCTTGAGCCTGTTCTCGACGGGGGGATAGTAGAGCCTGGAGTCAACGATCTCCTTCAGGCTCTGATAGGGGGCACTGTCGTCTAGGGTGGCGAGGTATGAGTCGATCTCGACCAGGAACCTCTCCTCCCAGAGCCCCGTCGACAGCTCCTCGAAGTCGGGTATCTCGAAGGGGTCGACGAACACGGCTCCCAGGGCCTCCATGTCGGCCACGGCTTCGTCGAAGAGCACCTTGACCTGGGGGTCCGTCGTCTCCGCCTCGGTGTAGTGCCTGAAGACGCCGATGCGGGCTCCCACGAGCCCGTCCGCCTCCAGGAACTGGGTGTAGCTGTCATGAAGTCTGTCCCTGCACCTCTCCGTGATGGGGTCAGCCGGGTCGTGTCCCGCTATCACCCCAAGGACCCGTGCGGCGTCCTCCACGTTGCGGGCCATGGGGCCCCCTATGTCGTTCCTGAGGTTGAGGGGGACAATCCCATCCCGGCTAGTGAGCCCCATGGTGGACCTGATGCCCACAAGGCAGCAATGGGACGAGGGGCCCCGGATGGAGTTACCGGTGTCGGTGCCCAGCCCCACGACCCCGAGGTTGGCTGCGACCGCGGCCCCAGTGCCTCCGCTCGAGCCTGCCGGGACGCGCTCCAAGTCGTAGGGGTTCCGCGTCGTCCCCCCATTTGAGCTCTCCGTGAGGTAGGGGCTAAACGCCCACTCAGCCATGTTGGACTTAGCTAGGACGATGGCCCCGGCCTCCCGTATCCTCCTTACCTGGAAGGCGTCGTCCGGTGGGATGGAGTCCTTGAGGGCTAGGCTGCCCGCGGAGGTGGGGAGGTCATGGGTGTCGTAGTTGTCCTTCACGATGAAGGGCACACCATGGAGGGGGCGCAGCACCCCGATCTTAGCGTACTCCTCGTCCAGCTCCGTGGCCCGCTTTAAGGCGCCCGGGTTGACGAGGATGATGGCGTTGAGCCCCGTGGGCTGATCGTATGCCTCGATGCGCCTCAGGTAGAGCTCCACGAGGCCGCGGAACGTCAGCTCACCCGCCTCCACAGCCCTGTGGATCTGCCCGATAGACGCCTCGACTATCCGGAAACCAGTTGCCATACTCGGTTGCTTTTTACACTATCTATATAACGTTACCTAGCTGGAGAGCCAGTCCTATTCTACATACATCTTCAAGACAATCTTCCAGCTAGCGTTAGGTCATTTTCTTGTCCAGTCTCCAGGAAATAAACAGCGGTATCAGGCTGAACAGGTTGATGATCCCGCTTATCCAGAAGGGAATCGTGCTCCCCATTGAACTCCAGATCAGGCCCGCAATTATAGGTCCCCCCATCCGACCCATCATGATGAAGGTGTCCGTGATCCCTGTAGCGATCCCCATGTTCTCCTCCCCGACCATCTTGGCGTATACGACCGGACGTGCGGGGCCGTCAAATGCGCCGACCAGCCCGTAAAGGAAGCTGTTGACGAGCACCAGCTCATAGCTTGGCATGAGTACATGGAAAATGGTCGTGGGGGTAGTCAACACAATATGGAGAGCTATCATCGCCCATCCACCAATCTTGTCGGTGAGTTTTCCAGCTGGGACCGCGCCTAACCAAAGCCCGATGAATCTTACCGTCTGGATCATACCAACGGAAGCTATGGCCAACAACAGCCCCTTCGTGGCGTACAAAGCCCAGAAGGTTACGCCGATGTAGAAGCCGAATCCATGGACAGTGAACGCTGCCATGAGGAAGGCATATGAACGGTATTTCCTCAGGAACGCATAGGTATTCGGGAGGGACTCGAAGGCCACCAATCCCACCGTCTTGAGGGAGCTGCCACCTCCAGAGAACGACTTGCCCACCTCCACGCTGAAAACGACGACGATGAGAGTCGAGAGGAGGGCGAGGCCTGAGTGTATTGTGAACATCCACTGGTACCCGAAGAAGGAGGCCACGATGCCCCCGAACATGCTGCCGAATAGCAGGGGTGTGAAGATGAGCAGCTGGAATACCCCTACGGCGGTCCCGCGGCCCTCCCTCGGGGTGGATTCAGCGACTGCGGCCATGATCGATGGCTTCCGGAGGCCGTTCATGAATCCGATGACGGAGATGAGGACCGCGAACACACCGAAGTTCCTGGTGTAGCCGAGGATCAGTGAGGCTGCGGCGGAGGCTGCGAACGAGAAGGCGATGGGGGCCTTGCGACTGATCCTATCTGACAGATTGCCCAGGAGGAGGCTTGACATCATCTGGCTGAACATCAGCAGGCTCCGGAGGAAACCCATCGTGACTACCTCGAACCCGACGAAGTCCAAGTATGGCTCCAGGATGCTGCCCCAGAGGCTCTCCCCGATCCCGGTGACCATGTCGGATACGCCGTAGACGATGTGATTGCGTTTGGGATCTCGTATTTTATCCAAGTCTAGGTCACGCTGCTTCCTTATGCTGAACTTGCTGTCCTGATAGCGTTTGCCATGTGCAGATCAAAAAACGGTTGAGGGTGTGGATAGTTGGGGAGTATATTATGTTACTCCGGTGGCTTGATGCCTTCCCAGCCCCACATATCCTTGACAGGTGTCGGTTTGAACTGTTTACGGATGGCCCCCTTGATGAAGATGGCTCCAGTCGGGCAGGCCTCCTCGCAGTGGAGGCAGATGAGGCACTCCTTGGGTAGCACTATGTCGATCTTCTTGTTCTCGTAGTCGATGTCGTAGACCTCCTGGGGGCACGCTTCGAAGCAGTTCTTGCAGAATGTGCATTTCTCCCTGTCGATGGTGACCTCGAACTGGTCCACCCTTGTCCAGGACTTCATTTTGTCGCTCATTCCTTGTCCATCCCCTTTACCTTCACCTTCTGAGGCTTCCACCTGAAGTAGATCTGCTCCATTGGCTCAGAGCTCATCTTCATCTCGCCGTCCTCCAGCTGGAGGAGGGTCTTCCTGATCCAGTATGCGTCGTCCCTGTCAGGGAAGTCGAGCCTGTTGAAGGTCCCCCGGGTCTCCTCACGCATCATGGAGCAGCGAGCTATCATCTCCCCGACGTATGCCAGGTTCCACGCCTCAATCGCCTCCCTCAGCTGCCTTGGCTGCCTCGCCCAGAGCTTCGTCAGGTTCTCCTTCTTGATCTTGTCAAGCCCCGCGAGGCACCTCTCCAGACCTTCCTTGGTCTTTAGGACTCCTACCTCCTTCCACATGAGGTTCTTGATGAGCTCCTTGACCTTGCGCGGGTCTCCCTCGTCGCTGGGCTCCCGCTCCATAATCTCTCTCCACCGTTTCGAGAGCTCACCAGCCTTCCCAGCGTCCATGGTCGGAAGCTCATTTCTCTGCGCGTAGAGTCCAGCGGTGTCACCCGCTCTCACCCCGAATACGTTGGCATGGCGGAGGCTGTCTACGTCGTATGTGACCTCACCCGCGGCGATCAGCCCCTCCAGGCTGGTCTCGCAGTCCTTGTTGACGATGCATCCTCCGAAGTTTCCGAGTGCCCCCGGGAACATCCGTACCGGCTTGTTCTTCCAGTCGTGGTTCCTGAGCAGGTGGAGTCCTTGGACGCCCTTAGGCTCCGATAGCCACACCTCCTCGGGTACTCTGCTGAAGTCCAGGTAGACGCTCGGTATATCGGGGTCTCCTCGCCCCTTGTCGACCTCCATGGCCATGCCCCTGCTGATGGTGTTGACCAGGTCGATGACAGGCGCGCCGTATCTCTCGTGGAAGGGGTCGTCCGGGTCGAGCGTCGCCGGGTTCTGGACCACCCCCTTGAACCTCCTGACCAGGTCGTCTCCCCATACGAGATTCGGGAGCTCCCGGTGGACGAAGTTGGTGCTCGTGGGGATGTAGTCCTTGAGGAACTGTTCGCCATCCTTGTTGAGCACGACCCCCAGGGTCCTTGCGTATGATGGGGGTATCCAGAAGTTGGGGAGGTCAGGCTCGGCGCATATCCACGCGTCGAAGAGTATGAACTCCATCATGGACAGCTGGACGCCCGCACGGTAGGCCATAACGTATCCGTCCCCGGTCGCCCTGACCGGGGTGTTGTTACGCTTGTAGACCTCCGCACCGCCACCCGTCGCCAGAACCGTTACCTTCGCATTGATAGCCACCCATTTCCCCGTGTCCATATAGAACCCGACGACCCCCGTCACCCGGTCCCCCTCCCGGACGAGATCTGTGATCATCAGCTTCTCGATACATTTTATGTCGCTGTTCTTGACGTACTCCACCATGGGGCCGATGTTGGCCCAGCCGAGCCGACCGGGTGGACCGTAGCTCTTCTGCCCCCTGGGATTGAGCACCCCATACTCCTTCAGCTCATCCTGTCTAACCACGACCTCCTTGGCGGCGACGTATTCCAGCTCCTGCTCCCTGATGCCGGTGACGGCGAACGCGTTGGAGATTATGTGGAATGCCGTGAACTCATCCACGCTCTGAGGATGGGTGAACGACCAATAGCCCTCGACGAGCCCCGTGGTGCCACCCGCCATGCTGGATAGAGTCTGCCTTCCGAAGAGTGTCTTATCCACGATCGTGACGTCCGGAACGTACTTCCTCGCCTGTATAGCGGCGCGCATACCGGCTATGCCTGAGCCTATGACCAGGACATCAGTGGATATTTCTTTGTCAAACATGAAAGTAAATAGAAATCATTCTGTATTTATGTTATCTCTTTGAGCGCGATGGATGTCGGCGATTTATGGCTCTAGCACGGAAAATGGTCCGCTAGCCATATCATCGCATTGTTATTAAATGTAAAAAAAACTGTTGAGCTTGACGGGTTTCGGGGGGCTACTTCAGGTACTTGTCAAACCACCTGACGATGTGCCTCAGCCTCTCCGTCCTCAGGGAGGGCTTCCCCGTGCGTCCCAGCCCGTGGCTATTGTTGGCGAACCTGATGAACTCGGTCTCCTTCTTCTGCCTCTTCATCGCGTAGTAGAGCTGCTCCCCCTCGGACAGGGGGCAACGGTAGTCGTACTCGGAGTGGATTATGAGCAGCGGCGTGTTGATCTTGTCGACGTAGGTTATGGGGCTGAGCTCAAGGTAGCGCTCTGGGATCTCCCAGGGCTCGTCACCAGCTCCGACGCCGGTGTGCCCCCAGCTCAGGTCGCTGGTGCCCACCTGGCTGT
>JAUWDP010000124.1 GCA_030608725.1 Candidatus Bathyarchaeota archaeon | reverse complement strand
AGGGGAGACGGCGGCCAAATTCTTACGCTCAAACCATAGTTGGGGTTAATCGTTGAGGTCCGTCATACGGGTCCAGAACCATTTTATCCATTTTGGAAGGGAATTGTGTCCGATGCGGGACACAGAGACTCAGAGCTGGGACGGCCTCGATTCGGACACCCACGGGTTTAACCCGTTCACTCCGAGAGGGGCTGGGCTCGGTCTTCAACGGGGGCGTCCGATCGGCGCCCGTGGAGCTCGCCGAGATCCTGAGGCTCCCGGAGAACGTCTTCCCCGTGGTGCTGCTCTGCATCGGCTACCCCGACGAGACTCCCCCGCCGAGGCCCAGGTGGCCCCTCGAGGCTGTCTTGCACGAGAACGAGTACGAGATTCCCTCCGAGGCTCTGATGAAGGAGTATTATGAGGACGCGAACAGGCAGATGCTGGAGATGGGATACTTCTCCGGCAGGGCATCGAGCTGGGCCGAACACTGGAGACGCAGGTTCCCGAGATCCACTGTGGAAAACACGGAAACGAAACTAAGAGACCAGCTCCGCAAACTTGGTTTCCTCTGATAATAAATCTCGCTGGGTCTTCGACCTCAAACCTTTAAACCCCTCCCCCAATTTGATGCTCATGCCAAGGCGCAGACGGAGACGAGGATACCTTGTGGCGATGCTCGTGGGGCTCGAAGGGTATCAAGCCTCAACTTGGTATGTCTACAGCGAATCCGTTAAACCGGGTGAACGGATACGAGGAGACGACGAATACAACTTTTATGAATCGATCGTGGACGCCCTACGTCCGAGAATAAAAGAGGGCGTCAAAACCATCCTGGTGGCTGCACCCGACGAGAAAGACTACCGGAACTTTATGAATCATGTCGGGAGACATCAGGGCTGGCTGCTGAGAGGCTGGAGGCTGAGCACCGTTACCTTCGAGCATATACCCGAGCCGGCCATGAGCGCCGAACAGGTTAGAGGCCTGGTCAAATCTCGTGGTTTCAAGGGGAAGTTGTCTGAAGTTACCCAGGGGGACATGCGGCAGGTGATGGGGGTCCTCGAGAAGCGCCTGAACGATCCTGGGGGCATCGAGACGCTCTTGTTCACTCTCGAGGAGGTGGAGGGTGCAGTCTATGGGGGTGAGAAAAGCCCCGAGTATATCCTAGTCACCGAGGTTTTCAGATCCAGGAATAGGCGAAGAGCAGACAGGCTACTCCAGGTGGCCGTCAACAAGAACGTTAAAACCAGGATCGTCATGGCTGATACCGCTGCAGGAGCTAGGATAACCCAGTTTGGCGGCCTTGTGTGTTTGCTACGAGAGTAGCCTCAATCATCACGCGCTTAGATAATTTCAAGTTTGAATGTCGTGCGGGGGGTGGGAAGCCCACCCAGATTTACTAGTAAAATGAAATGAGAATTATTGTGTTTAAAGTCAAATATTTACTTCTTTTCATAATAAGAACACTCTAACGAGGATTCCTAGAGTTTCTTTGACTTCCATGAGATCAAAGTCGCCGCATTGGCTATCACTGGCACAGCCGCTACCTCATGCATAATTGCACCAATCACCGGACCGAAGAGACCCAGAGCACTAGCAGCGACGCTGCCAAAGACGATGGTCATCGAGACTATAATATTGGTCCTGATATTGACCATAGTCGCTTGGGACAGTTCGATGAGATAAGGCACTTGACCTATGTCATCAGTCAAAAGAACGACGTCAGCAGTCTCCATAGCCACAGCGGTACCGATGCTGCCCATCGCGATCCCGACGTCAGCTGCAGCCAAGGCCGGGGCGTCATTCACACCATCGCCAATGTAAGCGACGTGGTGTCCCTCAGACTGGAGTTCACGAATGATCTCCAACTTCCTTTCGGGAAGGACTTCTGTATAGATCTCAGATACTCCAAGCTTTCCGCCGACCCTATCTCCGACGATAATGCTGTCGCCGGTGATCAGAAATATCTTTGAGATTCCCAGCTTCTTGAGATTCTCTATCGCCTTAACCGACTCTGGTCTAACGGTGTCTGCCACACTGATGTAACCCGCCATCGATCCATTTACAGCTACAGGAATGACGGTGTAACCCTCGGCCTTACTCGCCTCGATGTCTCTTACCTCGTCACTTCCCATCTTGACATTTTTCTCCTCCAGCATTTTTTCACCGATGGATACGTCATTTCCATCGACGATTGCCCTAATGCCGTGTCCTGCGAGGGACTCGAAATCATATTAGGAGTCCAGAGATCTAGCCCCCTATCATTCGCCTCTTTGATGATTGCTTTAGCTAGCGGGTGCTCGCTGCTCCTCTCGGCTGATGCAGTCAGCTTTAGCAGCTCTTCCTCGGAGTATCCGTTCAACGGGTTGACTTCCGTGACAACTGGCTCGCCGAAAGTAACCGTTCCAGTCTTGTCGAAAGCCACCACGTTCACCTTCCCTATTTGCTCCATCGCGGTGCCATGCTTCACAAGCACTCCATTCCTAGCTGTGTTCCCAATTGCAGCTACAATAGCGGTTGGAGTAGCTAGAACCAATGAACAGGGACATATGGCCACCAACATGGTGACTCCTCTCAGGATTTCACCCGTGATGAGATATGTTAGCCCTGCAATCACTATCGCGACAGGAGCGAAAAAATTAGCATACTTGTTTGCTACCCTCTGGACAGGTGCTTGACTGCTCTGGGCCTCCTCGACGAGGTGCATCATCTTTCCCAACGTAGTGGTTGAGCCAACGTCCTCTACCTTTACAGAGATAGCCCCACTTGAAACAAGGGTTCCCGCATAGACCTTATCCCCCACTATTTTGTCGATAGGCATGGACTCACCTGTAATAGACGACGGGTCTATGGAGGCCTCACCATCGACGATTACTCCGTCTATAGGTATCCTACCCCCAGGCCTCACCAAGGCAATATCTCCTTTCCTCACCTGACCAATAGGGACCTCCACATCCTGGTCGTTCATCCTGAGGGTGACCATGGCTGGCACGAGCTCGTTTAGCTCCTTTAACGCATGATCAGCTCTCTCACGAGTAAAGTCCTCCAGCGCCTCACCTATTACCATCATGAAGGCTACGAGTGCCATTGCACTATATTCACCCACTATTAACGCGGCTATCATGGCGACGCTCACCATGACTCCTGCGGTCAAGTCAAAATCCCTGAAGATGTTGGTGACGGCGAGTTTGAAGACTGGGAAGCCACCGACGACTGCGGATATCAAGAAGCTATAGTCTGCTAGTTGGTGGTTGCCGCTGAACTCCAGTACGAAGCCCACAACGAGGAATATGGTGTTTACTGCGGCGGTTATTATCCCCGAACTGAGGAGGAACTTCTTGTATTTTGAGAAGAATCCTTTAGGAGTTGTCTGACATGATTCGCATTCTGCTTGTTTGGTCATTAATTCACCTAGATGAGCTTCGATATGGCTTCCTTCAGGTCCTTGACATACTCTTCCGTGGTGCCCTCGTTGATGGCGTCAACCATACACGACTCGATATGATCTTCTAGAATTAACTCGCCAGTCTTGTTGAGGGCTGCTTTTATTGCGGCTATCTGGTGGAGCAGATCCGGACAGTTCCTATCCTCCTCCACCATTTTCTTGACTCCCCTGATATGGCCCTCAATTCTACTGAGTCTATCAATGACCTTCTTCCGATGTTTATGTGTGGAACCCATATCCCTATCCCCCCTAGGGGGATGTATTTAATTCTTTAGTGGACACAATTACGCGAATGAGTGACATAAATCTATTTTTCCTTATTTAATGAGGGGTGGGGAAAGAACACTCAACCAACACAGACGACAAAAACAAGATGGTGCGGGGGGAGGGGTTCGAACCCTGCCCCTGATGGAGATATCTCCCGACACTTTCCCCTTTTTTTGTAAGTGATTTTAGATAACGCGCGCGCAAAAGAGATGTAGGCATCTCGATGATACTGGACACTGTATATGCGTGCACTCGAAAAAAAAGGGTGTTTAGTCCTTGGACTCCAGGGCTTTGGAGAGATCCACCTTCTGGAACGCCTCGGTGAACTCGATCAGGTATTCCACCAACCCCTCCATGATCTTCTTCCCACGCTCATAGAGGTCGTCCACGACCTCCTTCCCCAACACCGGGGGGCCCTCCTCGTCGAGGTCCCAGGCCTGGACGGGGATGGTGATGGAGCCCCCCTTGAACTCGAACTTGTTGAAGGTGACGGGCTTGATCTCCTCCCCGAAGACGTTCTGCATCGTGTACTTCTCCCCCCACTCCCCCTTGTAGCCGGTGCCCCTCAGGTCGGCGATCTCCTTCCCGCCCAGGAAGAGGGAGACGGCCAGCTCCTGCATGAAGGAGCCCTTCTCCGGGTGAAGCTCGGGTAATATCTCCTTGCCGATGCTCCACCACTCGGGGATGGCCACCACGACGCCGAAGTCCCTGGCCGCCCTCCCGGCCCTGATGAGGGTTTCCCTGTTCCCCCCGTGGCCGTTGAGGACTATGACCCTCCGGACTCCGTTCCTGTTGAGGCTCCTGAAAATGTCCACGTAGAAGCGCTCCAGGGTTTCCGGGGCTATCGTGATGGAGCCGGGGTAGAACTTCTGCTTATCGTTCTCCCCGAAGGGTATCAGCGGTAGTGTTACGAGGCCTGTCCTCTCCCCCACCTTCTCCGCGAGCCAGGCCACAGAGCTGGAGTCGATGCTTATA
>JAUWDP010000230.1 GCA_030608725.1 Candidatus Bathyarchaeota archaeon | reverse complement strand
CCATGTCAGAGGTGGCGGTGTACAGGTCGGCCAACATGAACCCCTCGAGGTCGCTGTGAGCCTTGATGGACTCGTTCAGCTCTTAAATCCGCTGGACAACCGGGGACGCTCCTCGCACTGAGGTGAGGGTACATGCGATGGGTATGGCCCCGATCTCGAAGGTCTTCTGGTATATCTGCTTCAGGGTCTCCATGACCTCGGCTGGCTGCCTCCCCATGAAGACGTCGTTTATTCCCCCCCATACTATGACGTAGTCCGGGTTCAGCTTAGATAGCTCTGAGGTGAGCCTGCTGAGCATGCCCTTCGTCGAGTCCCCGTCGATCCCCCTGTTGATGAAGACGCAGTCAACGTTCTCGTATCCCTTCTTCCCCTGCTCGACTATGACGATGTTGTCCAGGGCGTCAGAGTAGGGGAGGCTATGGCGAAAGGGTCCCGCTGAGCGATAAGGCACATATCCCCTCGTGAGGCTGTCACCGAGGGCCACGAAGACAAGCTGGGTCATCTCTCCCATGCATTATTCACCCCAGATCCTCCCTTGAATCATTTACCCTCAATGTAAAGCATCCCTATATTCGACGGTGTTATAAAGAAAACGGACAACTGATGAAACGTGTCTGTAATGTCAAATCGATCAATCTTGGATGAGATAGGGGCCGACCTAGTCCTGTTAAACGGAAAGGTGGTCACCGTAGACGAGGACGACTCCATCTTCGAGGCCATCGCGATAAAAGATAGAAGGATTCTCAAGGCAGGTACCAACGAGGAGATCCAGAGCCTCGCCTCGTCGAAAGCAAGACAAATTGACATCAAAGGGAAGACCGTGCTCCCGGGTTTCATCGACAGCCACGAGCACTGCATAAGGAGAGGACTGCAGGCCGATTACGTGGACTGCAGATCGCCCCCTGTAATGACGATAAGTGACATAGTGGATGCCTTCAAGTTAAAAGCTGGAGAGAAGGAGGAGAGGGAATGGGTCGTGGGCAGCTGGTTCGACGAGACTAAACTCGGGGACCGGCGTTGGCCTAACAGATACGACCTTGACAAGGCTTCATCGAAGCATCCCATCTATCTGGGAAGGGCGGGGGGCCACAACGCCGTTGCCAACAGCATGGCCCTCAGCATCGCCGGAATCTCCAAGGACACTCCTCAACCCTCGGGAGGCCGAATCGAGAAGGATGAGCAGGGAGAGCCCACGGGGCGACTCGACGAGATCGCGGCGATGAACATGGTGAGGGGAAAGATCCCATCCCCCGGTCCAGAGGAGTCGACGAAGATCATGGTGGAGAACTGGCCCCAGGTGGAGGAGATGCTGCTGAGCTGGGGAATAACCACGATGCACGAAGCCCATATCAAGGCGCCGGCAGCTCTGGCCTACCAGGAGATCTTGAAGAAGGGGGAACTCCGAATGAGGGTCGGCCTGATGCTGGACGGTATGACCCCATACAACGGCTACGCAACGAGCGACCTAACTAGGCAAGGGATACGAACAGGCTTCGGATGGGGGGATAAGCTCTACGTCGTCGGAGTCAAGATAGGCGTGGACGGCGCCATGGGCTCCCTCACAGCGTCGCTCACCGAACCCTACGCCAACGACCCTGAGAACTACGGCATAAACAGGGTGACCCAGGAGGAGCTCACCGAGGAGACCGTCAGATGCCACAAGGCCCACCTGAGGACCTGCATCCACGCCATCGGCGACTGGGCTATCGACATCGCCCTCAACTCCGTGGAGGAGGCAGTCAAGAGCATGGAGTGGGAGGACCACCGCCACAGAATTGAGCACGCCGGATACGTCAGACCAGACCAGCTGGACAGAATGAAGAGGCTGGGGGTGGCGGTCTCCGCCTCGATAGGGTTCTGCTATCCCATCGGTGACAGCCACTACGACGCCCTCGGGACAGATCGCCTGAAGGGCTACTACCCGATGAGGAGTTTCAAGGAGCACGGCATCGTGGCGGGGGGGAACAGCGACGGCTTCGGCAGGAACTGGGCCCTGACTGGTATCTACGGATGCGCAACCCGCAGGTCGTCCGGTGGGAGATACCTCGCTAAAGAGGAGGCCATCTCCGTGATGGACTCGATCAGGGCCTACACCATCAACGCTGCCTTTCTGGAGGGAACCGAGGACGAGAAGGGCTCCATTGAGCCCGGGAAGCTGGCTGACTTCGTGGTCCTGGACAGGGACATCCTAACCGTCGACCCTGAGGAGATCCTCCAGACCAAGGTGCTGATGACCATGGTCGGCGGCGAGGTCGTCTACGAGGCCGACTAGACCTCACTTGAGAGAGCCGAGAAGGTTCCTCAGGTTCTCTATATACTCAGGGTCGAGGCCATGCTCCTCGGCGCCCTCCACCATCAGCTCGACATAGCTCCTAGCGGGGGTAAAGGGTCCCTCAGGTTTTACTACGCGGTACAGATCGGCCTTGTGATACGCCTTGTCCTCGCCTAACACGAGGACCCTCTCCCTGATGTAGAGCCCTTCGGGGACGCTCTCCAGCTCATCGAGCCTCTGCATGTCCTCCTCGGAGACCTCGAAGCGCGCGCGCACCCCCACACCTAGATCCCATTACGAACCGGGAGATGGCATCCAAACTGGGGAGGGAGGAGTCCTTTTCGCTTGAATGTTTATAACGGCTCCAGTTTAACATCCAGCAATATTATTATCCCTAATTATCGGTAATGAGAAGTTATGATAGATAGTACCTACATACACATTTTCCATTCCATAAAAGATCATGTTGTCATCTATAACTAATGCATTCAGTTTTTTACTGGATTTTTTTCCAATTACGTGAAATGTCGAGAATAATCATCAACAAGCGTATAATTCATAATTCAATAAAAAATAAATATGATTATAAATCAGCTAAAAACCTCTTTATTTTATACAATCATGAATATAACGCCTATTTCAATAGATTTCCTCAGTCCATAAATAATAATTAAAAAGTCAACTTCAATAGGGAGTCATGAACAGACGTCATATACTGGCATTACTTTTTATAGCCACTAATATATTCATGATTCCACTGACTTTTGCTTCAGATAGAATCTACGACGGGACAGTGATTGAGATCGATCCAGACAACAGCCATCCCGTGGAGATAACATACTACTACTCCCGCAGGCGGAACATG
>JAUWDP010000326.1 GCA_030608725.1 Candidatus Bathyarchaeota archaeon | reverse complement strand
ATCAATCGGTCAGGCTGTAGCCGAAGCTCTCGAAGCAGTCCTTCGCGTCCTTGAGGGCGTCCTTGACCTTGTTATTCGTCTCCGTGCTAGCCTCCCATGGACGATCCTTCATGTCCATCATCCTGATGCACTTTTCGGCCTACTCCTGCAAGTTGGAAATTTCCTTATCGGAGAGGACGCTTTTCAAGTCGTGCAGGAAGGTTATCTTGGCCTTCTTGACTCTGAGGCCTTCTTCGTAATGCTCTATGTCCCATTTTGTTGAGGGCAGCTTTACACGGTACTCTTCATCCGAGGCGTCTCTGATGCTCTTCCTCATCTCGAGCTCCTCGAGGCGTAGCCTCGCTTCGTTAAGCTCCATCTCCAGCGGTTCCAGGTTCCTAGCTTCTTCCAGCATCTCGTTCCGACGGTTCAAGCATGGCTTCAACCGGGTCGAGTAGTCGGCGAGGAGCCGGTCGAACTGCATCTCGTTCACCTTGCCCTCCTGGAGCATGTCCACTGACCAGAGCTGCATCGAGAGGCTCTTGACCAGGTTCTCCATCACGTCTCGGGTCGCTGGATCACATCCATCTTCCTTTTTTGAAGCCAGCGTCTCCACCGGCTCCAATACTGTAATCTTGTCATTCATTATGGGGGTCACCTCTTCCTCTTGTTGGGTCTCGGGGAGCACATCGACATCTACCTCTTCGCCTTCAACCCGATTCTCCTCGTCCTCCTCCTCGACCTGGAAAACGTAGCCGCAGCTGAGGCAGCGTTTCATCTTGGGGCTCTCGGCACCACACTCGGGGCAACTCACCAGCTCCAGACGCCACACGCCTTGATCTAACTCTGCCTGCTGGCCACTTCCCAATCGAATTCTACCCCGGAATTCACATCGATTATACAACTATATAACAAAAATTCATCAGGGATACATATCTCATCCATAATCTTTCGACAAGAAGCTCAACAAGGGCGAGATCTGGTATCCTAACCTCCTCTTGTCTCGTCAACCCTTTAAAGATCCATCTGAAACTCGAATGTCCCTCAATTTATATGTTTCCAGGCACTCTGGGAGGATGGAAATTCGGGAATTTTTATTTTCAACTGAACAATTCGGGCTAATACTTTAATATTGAGTATGCGGTTTTGATAGACCATCGAGGATTTTCGATGGATGAAAAGGGGGATTCCGTTAGTCAAGGGGTAGACTGGTCATCCCTCTATAGAAAGGAGGACTGGCTCGTTGTCTGGATGGGCTTCATCATACTGATTCTGACCGCTGTAGGGTTGATCACCAATGTGCCCAGCATCGGAATCTGGTCGAACCAAATCTCCGACGCCCTGAACCTCGGGGATCTAAGCCTCCTCGCCTTGCTGGGGCTGGGCATCCTCGCTCTAACCACATTGGGCGTGTACCTGAAGGGAGAGAGCCTCTTGGGGTACTGGTTGGGATTCCCCGTCATATTCGTCATGGCGATCCTCGCGTTCATCATCTCGAAACAGGCCACGATAAAGTACTACGGGCTCGCATACGTGCTCTGGGCTCTGCTCCTGGGCCTCGTTGTAAGTAATATCAGGGGAACACCAGAATGGTTGAAGGGCGCAGTGAAGACGGAGCTCTTCATCAAGATCGGCCTCGTGCTCCTGGGCGCCGAGATCCTATTCCAGACCATAGTCAAGGGCGGACTTGTAAGCGTCGCACAGTCAATAGGCGCCGTCCTAGTGACTTGGTATTTCTGCTATAATCTCGCCAGGAGATACGGGCTGAGCCAGTCCTTTGCGAGCATCATGGCCTCCGCCGTCTCGATATGTGGCGTCTCAGCAGCCATCGCCGCCGGGGGAGCCGTCAAGGGGGATAAGAAAGAGATTAGCTTCACAATATCCATGGTCCTGCTCACATCCATCGTGATGCTGGTAGCCGAACCTTTCATCGCTAGGATGATGGGCCTGCCTTCGGCCGTGGCCGGAGCATGGATCGGCGGCACAATAGACACCACGGGGGCTGTCGTCGCCGCCGGGGCCCTTTACGACGAGACGGCTATGACCGCGGCAGCGATAGTCAAGCTGGCCCAGAACGTCCTGATAGGAGTCGCGGCCTTCGGCCTGGCAATTTACTGGACTCTCAAGGTGGAGGGGCAGCCAGACGAGAAGCCCAGCCTGTTGGAT
>JAUWDP010000068.1 GCA_030608725.1 Candidatus Bathyarchaeota archaeon | reverse complement strand
TACATCGGGACCTTCTGGGCACTGGACACCGAACTCGCTTATAGGCGCCACTTCCCGGCCATCAACTGGCTGAGGAGCTTCACCCGGTACATGGGCGTCGCTTCCCGCTGGTGGTCCGAGTTCGACCCAGGCTGGGAGGACTTCCGCGCCCGGGCGCTAAGGCTCCTGGAGGAGGCGTCCGAGATCGAGGAGACCGCTCGGATCATCGGGGAGAAGGCTCTGCCGGACGAGCAGAGGCTCGTTCTACAGATGGCGGAGATGCTGAGGGAGGGTTTCCTCGTACAGAACGCATTCCACGAGGTCGACACCTACTGCGAGGCGGAGAAGCAGGCAGCCCTCTTGAAGGTGCTCGTCGACTTCTACAACGAGGTAGAGCCCCTCATCCGGCAGGGAGTGCCCATCGAGAGGATAAGGGAGATGGGTGTCGTCACCGAGCTGCTGCGCTTGAAGGAGAAACCCGGGACGGAGCCGATAGATGAGGCACGAGGTTTGTTGAAGGTGCAAGCGGATGAGGTGGCTGAGGAGTACGAGGTGACTGAGAGATGACAGTTGAGCAAGCCGGCTTGATCTACAAGACGACAAGCGAGATTCGGGGCCCCATCCTAATGGTGGAGGGCATCAGGGGCGTCTCCTACGACGAGCTCGTCAGGATCAGGAGGCCCACGGGAGAGGAGGTGACAGGGTCGGTGCTGGATGTCAGCAGGGACTGGGCGATGGTTCAGTGCTTCGGTGACACAAGCGGTATGGACCTCAACATCACCGTCAAGTTTACTGGGGAGACCCTCAAGATACCCATGTCGCCGGAACTAATCGGCAGGGTCTTCAGCGGGAGCTTCGAGCCCTTGGACGGCATGCCCCGTCCACTGAGCACAGACCTGAGGGACGTCAACGGGGGGACAATTAATCCAGCTGCCCGTGACGTGCCCAGCGAGTTCATCCAGACGGGAATCTCCGCCATCGACGGCATGAACAGCCTCGTCAGGGGACAGAAACTCCCCATCTTCACCGAGTCAGGCCTCTCACACAACATGTTGGCCGCCCAGATCGCAAGGCAGGCCACTATTCCCGGTAGCGAGGAGGACTTTGCTATCGTCTTCGGAGCGATGGGTATCAAGCACGAGGAGGCGGCCTACTTTAGGGAGGAGTTCGAGAAGACAGGCGCCCTCAGCAAGTCGGTGATGATCCTGAACCTAGCCGACGACCCGCCCATCGAGCGTATCGTCACACCCAGGATCTCCCAGACTATCGCCGAGTACCTCGCGTTCGACATGGGGATGCATGTCCTCGTCATCCTCACAGACATGACCAACTACGCTGAGGCCCTTAGAGCCATAAGCATCGCACGGGAGGAGATCCCAACGAGGAAGGGATATCCAGGTTACCTCTATAGCGACCTGGCGACGATCTACGAGAGGGCGGGTAGGATCAACGGCAAATCAGGGTCAGTGACACTGATGCCGATCCTCTCGATGCCCGCCGGCGACATCACACACCCGGTCCCAGATCTGACCGGTTACATCACTGAGGGGCAGCTCATCCTCCAGAGGGAGCTCAGCCTCAGGGGCATCTATCCTCCAATGAATCCCCTCCCCAGCTTGTCCAGGCTGATGAAGGACGGCATCGGCGCCGAGACCACTCGCGAGGACCACGCCGACGTCTCCAACCAGCTCTACATGGCCTACGCCGAGGGGACGAGGGCGAGGGGCCTCGTCAGGATCGTCGGCGTCGTCGGCCTCAGCGAGAGGGAGAGGACCTGGCTGGAGTTCGCCGACAGATTCGAGAACGAGTTCATCAAGCAGGGTCCCTACGAGAACAGGAACATCGAGCAGACCCTGGAGATCGCATGGGATCTGCTCTCCATACTGCCAGAAGAGGACCTGATACGGGTTAGAGAGGCGTATATCGACAAGTACCATCCGGCCCACAAGAGTGAAAATTAGCCTTGTCCGCAACGACGGGAGTCCGGCCCACAAAGGGCTACCTCATGGAGATGAAGAGGCGGATAGGCTTCATTGAGCGGGGGACCGAGTTCCTCAAGCTGAAGAGGGACCACCTCGCCAAGGAGCTCACCACCTCCCTAGACGTACTTAAGGGGAGGCGCAGCAAGCTGCTTGAGGACCTCCGTATCGCCTACAGAGCGGTCACCGCCGCCTACATCTCCCTGGGCCCGACGGAGGTGAGGAGCCAGGTGAGCTCCATCAAGAGTCGCCTCGAGCTTGAGGTCCTCCCCCGGAGCGTCATGGGCGTCCGCTACCCGTACATCAAGGTGGAGAAGGAGCCCCAGATCGCGGGGGAGCTGGACATCACCCTCAGCGAGGCTGCGGAGAAGGTCCTAGGTATCCTTGAAGACATCCTCCAGCTCGCCGAGTTCGAGGCCCGGGCTGAGAGGATTGCGGACGAGCTGGGGAAAACGAACAGGAAGGTGAACGCCCTGGAGAACACCATCATCCCCAGCTACAGGCAGGTCATCAAGTTCATAGAGGACAAGCTCGACCAGGAGAGCCTGGAGGAGCTGGTAAGGATGAAACTCATCGGGGGTGCCCTGGCACGGCGTCGAGAGTGAGCCCCGGCCTCTCCTACGTGGTCATCAGGAGTCACGCCCTGATGGCAGACCTCCTGACCCCCGGGCAGATGCGCGCCCTGGCCGAGCAGGAGAGCCTTGAGGGCTTCATCGAGTACCTAGCCAGGACGCCATACGGCAGGATATCCGTCGAAATGGAAGGCGACATATCCTTAGCGTTGGAGAAGGTCTTCTATCAGAAGTTCATCGAGCGGATGATGGGGATTGTGGATCTCGCCCCTGCGAACATCGGCGACTTCCTCCACTCATACTACTACCTGAGGTTCGAGGTCATCAACCTCAAGCGGATCATCCGTGGCAAATACAGCGGCATCCCCGTCTCCCAGATCATGGAGTCCCTCATACCCATAACGCCCTATAGGGTCAAGAGTTACGAGGAGATCGTCGAGACGGGGGCCTTCGAGGAAGCGGTTCGTCGGCTAGAAGGCACGCCTTACTCCTCCCTCGTCTCAACCCTGGAACTCTCAGAGAGGTACGACGCCATCTGGCCCGTCGAGATAGCTCTTAACCACCTCAGCGCCAGCGCCGTCTTCAAGTCGTTGGAGCGTCTTCCCCAAGGTGGCAGAGGCCTTGTCAGGAGGATCGTACAGACCGAGGTTGATGTTGAGAACTTCCTCGTCGCAGCGAAGCAGAGGGGGGCTGGGGAGAGAGCCCATGGCGCAGAGGAGATGTTTCCGGCAACTTACGGGATAGGCCTCGATAAGCTGAGGGAGGCGATGGAGGTCGGTGATGTCAGGCCCGTTATCCAAGGACTAGACCGCCCATACAACGAGATACTCGCTCCACTATATGAGGGCGACGTGGCACTCATCAGGAGCCGCCTGCGGCAGCACATCTATGAGACCGCTAGGAGGGGGCGTGCCGCTAACGATTTCGGCTTCAATGCGGTCATGGCTTACCTCGTGTTCAGCGAGATAGAGAAAGACGATCTCGTCGGTATCGGATGGGGGATGACCCAGGGGATCGCATCTGAAGACATAATCAAATATCTGGCCATCCCAAATTTCGCATAAGAATTTTCTTCTCCTAACATCTCGATAATATAGTATTTCGACGGTTTTCCCAAACCATTTTCAGGGTGGGCTTCCGAAGTTTTCAACCTAGATATTACCATTTATTAAAATGGAGGAAATGATGACTTGCCGAAATGGCTATTAACCTATTAAAAGTATCGCCACGATCAATCCGTAGATGGCCAGACCTTCTCCGAGAGCGACGAAGAGCAGCGACCAGATAGATAGCTCCGGCTTTTCGATCAGCATTTCTGCGCCCGCCTTTACCGCAGTCATGATGCACAAAGCAGCACAGAATCCGGAGCCGATCATGGTCAATGCTCCCATTAGAAGGGGCCATGCACTTTCAGGTATCATACCACCTTCACCTCCACCAGACAATATAAATCCTATACCTATAACAATAACAACAGCTGTCAAAATCCCCCCATGTGTTCATCGCATCTAGTGTGGATTTGATGCTCTCCTCGTCTCCACGACTCCTAGCCGCTGTGACCATCAGCATCAGTCCAAGCATCGATAAAAGACCTAGCAACAATAGCAACATAGAGGAAATCTTCTCCGTCAGAAGCATCAGCCCTGTAAGAAAACCGTAGCTGATTAGCAAGGCACCGAATAAGTTAAGGGCCGTGCCCCAAACCGAAGACCTACCCTTCTCAACAGCTGTCGAAGCGCTTATAGTGGAACCCTGGATCAGGCACCACGCAGCCGCTATTATGCTGGCAGCGATAGTTATCGCAGCCGGTATGAAGTTATCGATCTTGAATGCCTCCTCTGAAATCGCAGTGTGTGGGGGCGATCACTGACATCATATTTTATGTCCCACCTTATTCTCCATAGAATGCACTATTCTACATATAACCTTTTTCACAAGGGAAATTTAGGGGAAAGGGGGACTCTTAGGCTAGGATTTTCTGATCCTGAGCCTATAAGGCCTGAACTGCGCTCCACTGCCGTGGTAGAACTTGCCCATGAATTCGTAGTAGAGCAGCCTCACTGACTGTACACCGCTCGACATGAACTCGAAGCTCATCGCGATGATGTTCATCATGATGAGGCTCGGGATGTTCCCCATGAGGCTGCCTAGCTGGATGGCCGCGTTGGCTAGGCTGGCGTGGGCGAGGGCGAAGGCCACGATACGGAGGAAGGAGAAGAGGTTGGCGAGGCCCTCGACGAAGGTCATGAGGAGCGCCCCCACTCCCTCTCCGATCACCTCGATGGTGAAGTGACCACCGGCCACGGCCGCGATGATGGGCTCCACCATTGCGAGGACCATCCCACCCAGCATGACGTAGAAGCCCCAGTAGCCGAGGGTGCTTATGAAGTCGCCTGTTCTGATGAACTCCATCGCGGACAGGTAAAGTCCGCCGATGTAGAGGATCATGCCGAGGCCGTGCATCCCGAGGACGCCCCATTTGTGCCCCGCCTTCCACTGGTTGATGGCGCCGAGGACCAGACCGAATATGATCTCGACGGCCGCGATCTTGAAGACCCACTTCATCAGCGTCGTCGTCTCGTGGACGGGGTTCGGCATGAACTGGTTATGGTGGAACAGGAGCCCCTCCACGAGGAATATCGAGTCGTAGCCTATACCGAATATTATCGCAAATATGCCCATAGGCATGAAGAGCGTCCCCAGCTTCGACATCATACCCCGCTTGTACTTACGTGACATGATGAACCCCGCAAGGAGGAATACTGCTCCCTGGCCTATGTCGCCGAACATGAGGCCGAACTGGAAGCTGAAAACGAGCATCGTGATGTACATCGGGTTAATCTCGTTGGCTGCTGGCCATCCGCGGAGGGAGGTCAGCTTCCACGCAGGCTGAAACATCGAGGGCTTAAACACAGGCTCTGGGCTGGGGATGGCATGTTCATCGTGACCCGGTTCCTCGTATTGCAGGAAGAATAGTTCGCCAGTTCTCTCTTCAATGTCGTCTTTGATATCATCTAAAACATGCACCTTGTCTTCTGCGATCCATCCCTGTATTATGCTTATCAGCCTCGTCCTGACAACGGGGACCGTCTCATTGGACATTATTCCAAGTATATAGTCCAAGAACTTCGCTTTGCCAAGCAATGGGGTATACGCGTCTCCTTTCTTTCCGATGATATCCTTTTCGATTTTCTCGATCTGCACTTTAATTGCGTCTTCTTCTCTCTCAACCAGGAGTCGAAGTTTTTCAACTTCTTCCTCGTATTCGTTTATTACTTGTTCACGGATTCCGGCATCGAGTGCTAGCAGGATGTCTCTGGTGCTCATAACATCGAAAACATCTTTGACTTCAAAAATTAGGAAGAGGGTCTCAACCCACCTCTCCCTCTCCTCTGGACCCGATACGAAAATATACCCTGTATCGGCCGAAATTTCAACTACTTTATAGTTTGTGTCATCAAATCGTTGAAGATGTTCAGCAAGCCGTTCAATGACGTTGAGGTCAACAATTCCAACGGCTATGCATCTCCGCAACTCCTCTGGTTCAAGTGCTCTGACTCCTTCTAACCGTGCCCTCGCCTCTATGAGGCTCTGCTCTCTCTCTTTCTGAGTTGTTTCATGTTCTGCCCGGGATTCAATCAGCCTCTCCTTGAACTCTTCCAATGTTTTTAGAAAATCTTCCACCGTCTCCTCGGGGTCGTCGATGAAGTTTTTTAAATCGACTGTGGAGAGGTCA
>JAUWDP010000107.1 GCA_030608725.1 Candidatus Bathyarchaeota archaeon | reverse complement strand
CTTCCTGGCGGTGGGGGGGACTATGCAGGGTATCCACACGGGCCTCCTGATATCTGCCGCCCTGCGCTTCCTCACGAGCCTCTTATACCTGAAAATATTCGAGACCTATTCGTCAGAGGGGTGACCGCACATTTGCGGGTTTCTCATAGTAACAAATTGTGAGTATCCCATGTATCTTACCTTTAAAAGGGGAGACCGCCGCTTTTCGACTCAGTGGTCATATTGCCAGAGGATGTAAGGGTACCCAGGAGGACCCTGAAGGAGATTGACGAGGTCGAAGGCGACCTCTCCGTGGACGAAGGGGCTGTCAGGGCCTCGAAGCCTGGTGGAGTAGTCCGGGTTTCTGGTATCACAGAGTGCAGGGAAGACTGCACATTCGAGTCAAGCCTTGTGACCTCCGAGTTCAGGGGGAGGGACGGCGACATATTGGTCGAGGGCGATCTATCGGTCGAGGACTCCATTAAGGTGAAGCGCGGCCGACTGGAGGTCAGCGGCGATCTCACCTCCAAGAAGATGGAAGTCGATCGGAGCGTCAGCGTAGGAGGCAACATGGACGTCGAGCGCGCCACGGTAGGAGGGACGCTGAGAGTTAGGGGGACATCGAAGGCCGCCCACGTAGACGTCGGGGGCAGCTTCAAGACGGAGTCCGACGCCGAGGTCGAGGAGATCGACGTGGGCGGATCGGTCCAGATCGAGGGGGCGACCAAGAGCGGGGTCATAAAGTCTGGCGGATCGTTCAAAGGATACGGCCCGGTGGACGCCGAAATCATCGATGTAGGAGGCACCGTCAGGATCGACGGCGTTGCTAAAGTGGAGGAGATCGACGTGGGCGGCAGCGTGAAGCTGACCGGCGGCCTCGTACGCGACATAAGGGTCGGCGGCACCCTCAAGTCTTCAGATCCCCTGGAGTTCGAGAGGATCCGGGTCGGGGGCTCCGTGAAGATCTCGGGGGGGAAGGGAGGGGACATCGACGTCGGAGGCACCTTCAAGAGCGACGGCGACCTCACCTTCGAGAACATCGACGTCGGGGGCACCGTCAAGATAGACGGCAACGCCTACGGGAGGAACATCGAGGTGGGAGGCACGGCGAAGGTCGATGGTGACCTGGAGTTGACCGAAGACCTCAGGGTCGGAGGGAAGGCGGAAGCCGGTGGGCTGATCAAGGCGAGGTCCGTCCTCGTCGGAGGGAAAGTCGAAGCCAGGAGGTTGGAGGCCTTGGACGAGATCAGGACCAACACCCTGAGGACCCGTGATGGAGCCAAGGCGGATTACATAGAGATTGGCCGTAGGGGTGAGGTGGAAGGGCCCCTCGTCGCCCGGAAGGTCCTGATCAGGGAGCGGGCGAGGGTCGAGGACATCCACGCGGATGAGGTCACCCTAAGGCGGGGCTGCAGGGTCCTCAACATCTACGCGAACAGGGTGACAGTGGAGACCGACTGCAGAATCAGCGGCGAGGTGAAGTACACGGACTCACTGAGGGCCGAGAGGAACGTCCGCTTCGCCTACGAACCTGAAAAGACTGAAAAGCTACCTGAGCCCCCTCTCTAGTTGACCCGGGGCTCACCCATGAAGAGGCGCACTCGATACGACATCTACATGGACACCCTAGAGACTATACGCCGCAAGGGGGTGAGCGCGATCACTAGGATCTCCTACGGTGCGAACCTCCCCGTGGACAGGGCTAAGGACGTGGTCGACTTCCTGTCGAAGCGGGGCCTCGTGAAGGAGGAGGAGTACGGCAGCACCAGGGGGTTCAGGATCACGGCCCGGGGCGGGGAGTTCCTCCAGGCCCTCCGGACCGTGAAGATGTACCTGGACGACGAGGCCTTTGAGGATTAGAGGCTGGTTTTTTGTTGCACGAAGTCTGGCCTCATGTCCCCGCTGTGCCGGGACATATATAAAAATATTCTTATATAATAGAAAAAGTTTATATGTATAAGATTTTTCTTATATATCAACGTGGAGATGCCCTTGAGCGAGGACGGGCCGCAGAAGCTGGTGAAGACTTTGAAGGCGCTGGCTAATCCCATAAGGCTGAAGATGATAGCCTCGCTGGAAGAAGAGCCGAAGCACGCCTACGCCTTGGCGAAGGAGATGGGCCTGTCCTATCCCCTGGCGCATCTCCACCTGAAGGGATTGAGAAAATTGGGTCTGATTGAAGAGATAAGGCAGGAGACGAGGGCAGAGGGCCGTCCAGTGACCAAGACATATACCCCTGTGAGATTCGAGCTTGTGCTGACTCCCGAGTCAATCCGCAAGATAATGAAGGAGGAAGGCTAGATGTCCAAGACGTCATCCATCATGATCGGGATCTCGGCGATAGCCATCGGCCTCGGAGTGCCGGGCATATGCCTGTACGCGAGCCTCTTCTACGGCTTCAACTACGTCGCAGCGGCAATTGTCGCCTTCATGGCCGTCTTGGTTGGCGGGTGCATCGTCATCGTCGGTGTGGTCCAGGGCCCCCTGGGTAGGGTATTCGACGACTCCGGTAGGGTTGAGAGGCACAAGCTGAGAGTCCTCAGGGAGAACCAACAGGCTACACTGGAAGAGCTGGACGAGATCGTCGACGTCCTGGGTGAGATCCGGGACGTCCTCAAATCTGTGGAGGAGTGAAGGTGTCCCAGGAGGTCAACTACGCCCGGATGTCTGAGGAGGAGCTGGTCAAGGAAACCGATAAGCGTCTCAAAGATATGAAGCGGCTCCTCCTCGAGATCAGGGACGCCCTCAAGGCCGCCGGCGGAGTAGAATAATACAAGGAGGGAGGCTGGGCATGGCTGAGGAGGCTCTCAAGGAAGACGTTACCATCCCAAAGGCGGGGCTGCTTAGTAGATTCCGCTCTGAGTTCAGCTTCGTCGAGGGAAACTTCCTCATCATGGTGCTCAGCTGGCTCATCCTCGACTTCGCAAGCGAGCTGCCGTCAACCTACTACCCAAAGTACGTCGAGGCACTGGGGGGCACGGCTGCGATCATAGGGATCATAGGGGCGTCGGAGCTCTTAGCGAGAGCCTTGGTCCAGATCCCCGGGGGTTACCTCGCCGACAAGTACGGACGGAAATGGCTCATCTTCACGATGACCTTCTTCGCAGGGCTCGCCCGCGTGTTCTACATCTTTGCCCCCAGCTGGGAGTGGATCCTGGTGGGCGCTGTCATGGGCGGATTCGCGGGTCTATACCAACCGGCCTTGAACGCGATAATCGCGGACTCTGTCCCCAAGGAGAAGAGAGGCATGGGGTTCAGCATTATCCAGCTCATCGCCGGCGCCTCGACGACGCCCGCCCCCCTCATCGCAGGTTTCCTCTACACCAAGATGGGCCTGGTGCCCAGCGTCAGGCTCTCCTACATCGTCGTCGTGATCGGGTTCCTTGCCGCCTCGGCCCTACGCACGAGGCTCAAAGAGACCGTGGAGGACCCTGCGAAGATCAATCTCTCGGAGATGCTAGGGTCCTACCCGAAGTCTTTCAGGGAGAGCATAAACGTCTGGAAGGTCGTGCCCAGGGGCGCCTTCATCCTTTTCCTGGTCTTCATCGCCACCAACTTCACGGTCGGGCTGTTCCAGCCCGTTTTCACCCTCTACATCCTCGACGATCTCGGCATCGACTACGTGTCCTTCTCATACATAATGACGACCCTCTTCGTCTCCATGATCATCCTGGCCCTTCCCGCCGGGAAGATCATAGACAAGGTGGGGAAGAAGAAGCCCCTGATGGCGGCCTTCGTCATATGGGCCATTGCGGTGCCCCTCCTCATCTGGGGGGACTTCTACAGGCTCATTGTGTCGATGAGCCTGATCGGGCTCCTCCAGGTGCTCATAAGCGGAGCCGCCATGGCCTTGACGGCCGATCTCGTGCCCAGGGAGCACAGGGGGAAGGTTAACGGGTCGAGGGGGTTCTTCACCATGATCGCCCTCTCCCTGGGGATGTTCGCGGGAGGCTGGCTATATGACAACGTCGGCCACCAAGTCCCGTTCCTCCTGCAACTCGTCCTGATAATACCTCCCTTCCTGCTGGTCTACTTCTTCATCGAAGAGCCAGAGAAAGAGGAGATAAACGGAGCCTGAGGAAGTCCCGAAGGGAGATTATCAAATAGAAGTCTCGAAATGCAGCTAAGATAGTTTTCTGGGCTTCGCAACGATCTCCCGAATCTCCAAGTCGAAGAACTTCCTCGGATAAGCCGGTTTCACCACGATGCATGTGTCTGCTCCCTCGTCCGTCCCGGCGATTGCCATGACCTCCCGGTCCATGGGGATCAACCCGGCGTCTGCCGCCATCAGCACGATCTCCACGCAGACCTTCATCCCCTGGCCGAACCTGTAGAGGGTGTCCCTGATGGCCCTGACGAGGTAGCCTCCACCGTACTTGTCTGTGAAGGCAGATGCGACGTCCGCGCCAAGAGCATGAATGGAGGTCAGGACCTTGATGCCCCTCTCCGTCAACTTCGCTCTTTCCGAGTCCGAGATCGTCCACCCTTTATCCTTGAAGCCCTCGCAGATGGTCACAGCCACCACGTTTAATTTCGGATCATCGAAGATCTCTTGGACTTTGACTGCTGTCCCTCCATGCGAGGTGGCGACGACAACGTCCTTGATACCGAGCTCTTCAGCCCTCTCCTTGGCGAGAGTCAACAGCTCATCTGTATTCTGGGGACCTGCCTTCTCGAAATAGATGATGTCCTTTCTCACGATAGAACACTCCCTATTGTATGCCCGATATCACGAATAGAGGCATACAAGCTATTTTAAATTGGCGCGGCCGGCAGATTTCGCCAACAAACGTTATCTGAATAGATTCGTTATAGAGGTTGATAACGTCCATGATGTTGTTGTTTACGAAGTTCTGTGATGAAAGAGCTTATTTTAGTTGCAGGAGAACTCTTATGCGATACATAGGAACCCTGTAAATTCGGTAATTCTGACTTTTAGAATGTTTGCTCCCCCCTCAAAGATCTGGTGGTTTTCAAAAGCGCGCGCGCGCCCGGAATCGGAATAATTTATGGGTGTTATCC
>JAUWDP010000085.1 GCA_030608725.1 Candidatus Bathyarchaeota archaeon | reverse complement strand
GGCTGTGGGGGTTGTGGATAGTGGGGCCCAGGGAGACGATCTGGAGCTCGGGGTCCAGCATTGTGAAGACACCGCACTCGAGGCCTCCATGGATGCCAGTGACCTTGGGTTCTTTCCCATAGACCTCGGCGTAGCATCTCTCAACGAGCTTGAGGAACGGGGAGTCGGGGCTCGCCTTCCACCCGGCCCCTCCAGCCCGCTGGGTGTACTCGACGCCATGCTTATCGCCGAGTTCCCTGAGCATCGCCTGGTTGCCCTCGAAGTCGTCGGCGTCGCAGGTCCTGCTGTTCACGGGTATGCTGAACCTGTCCTTCTCCGTCCTCAGAATCCCCAGGTTGTTCGATGTCTGGACCAGCTCGTCGTACTCGGTGCTCCAACTGTAAACCCCCTGAGGGATCTCGGAGACGAGGTCCACCGCCTTGGATGTGGCTTCCTCGCCGGCTGACGCCCTCGGGGTAGAATCCGTGACCTTGACCTCCAGCCCCTCCTCGACGGACCTGTCAAGCCCTGAGCCCCACCCCTCGACGATCTTCTTGGCCTCCGCCTTCCTGCCTCCGGGCACGAGGACCTTAGCGTAGGCAGATCTCGGGATCGCGTTGCCCCTGGTCCCCCCCTCTATGTGGATTACCTTCAGGGGCACCCGTTCTTTTACCCTCCTCAGGCCCTGGGCGATGAGGATGTTCGAGTTGAGCCTGGGCAGGTGGATGTCGACCCCGGAGTGGCCTCCCATCAGGCCCCCCACCTCAACCTTGAGGGCCTCCCAGTCGCCGGGCTCCTCCCTGGCGATGGGTATCGTGTACTGGGTTCCGCCGCCCCCCGCGCTGCTGATGATGATGACCCCAAGCTCCTCGCTGTCCAGGTTGATCATCCGCTTCCCCGAGAAGAAGTCGGGGCTCATGTTCCTGATACCGGTGAACCCAGACTCCTCGTCCACAGTGAAGACAGCCTCTAGCATACCGTGCCTCTTCAGGCTCGGGTCGACGATGAGGGCCATGGCGATGGCCATACCGATCCCGTTGTCAGCGCCGAGAGTGGTCCCGTCGGCCGAGACCCTGTCCCCCTCGACCTTCAGGGGTATCGGGTCGACGTCGAAGTCGTGGGGGCTCTCCGGGTCCTTCTCGCAGACTATGTCCTGGTGGCCCTGCATCATGAGTGTGGGGTAGCCCTCGCAGCCGGGGGCCGCCTCCCGGATGAGGATGACGTTCCCGACCCCGTCCTTCCTGAAGCCCACGCTGTTATCCTTGGCCCAGGCCTCCAGAAACTCCTGAACACGTTCCTCCTTCTTAGAACACCGAGGGATCGCGGAGATCCTCTCGAAGATATCCCAGACTACCTCGGGCTCCAGCCCGTCTAACACCTTGCTCATACGGGTGAAACAGTTCCATTATGCTTATACTCTTTATCATGAGCCCTGATTGAGACAATGCGTGTGGGACGTTAGGAGTCGTCTTCGGCGTTCTCGTACTCCTGTATCGCCTTCAGGAGGCTCCTGTAGATCCTCATCTCGGACACGTCCACGATGGGGATCTGGCTTCCCTTCTCCACCTCGTAGAGCCTTGTGTATCTGGGGAACTTCGTGTAGCAGGCCTGGCTGATGCAGAACTCTCCTTCCTTGATCTCGTGCTTGAAGGACTCCTCGAAGACCTCGGTGCAGATGAGGTGGCCGTCGACCCAGAAGAGGCGGTTGATGCCGAAGGTGGTGGCGCACCAAGCCATGGTATCCAGCGACCGTTTGTCCAGCCCCATCACGATGACCTTTTCCGTGGGTCTTATCTCCACTTTCATACCTGCGGCACCTCAACCCTTGATGATCGTCTTCTCTATAGAACATTTGCGATCCCCGCGCAGTACACAGGTGATTGGGGACGTTCCGGAGTTAACGATTTAAAAGTCGCCATAAACATGATGACACGCTTGTGCTCGGGGATGGGTGATGTGGCTGTCAAACCGTTCGAGGCCGTGAAACATCAGATAGGCTACTGCGGCATCTGGTGCGGGAGCTGCGTGGCCGGCAACGGCGCACTGAGGGAGCTGACGGGGCGGTTCGCCGACGTCATCGGGAACTACGGCCTCGAGGAGTGGGTCCCACCATGCTTCGACTTCAAGGAGTTCTCGAAGGGCCTCGAGTCCATCGAGGATATGCCCCTCTGCGGGGGATGCCGGAGCGGGGACGGGAGCCCGGACTGCCCCATGAGGCTCTGCGCCATCGACAGGGGCGTGGAGGACTGCATCGAGTGCGGGCAGCACGAGGTCTGCGGGAACACAGAGAGGTTCGAGAAGATGCGTACGGGGGCAGTCGGCGCGGGGCTCATAGTGAAGGAGGGGAAGGGGGATCGGGGAGAGCTCATTGAGAGGTGGACTGAGGAGCTCAAGGCCAGCTGGCCCTCCTGCATACTATTCATCGAAGAGAAAGAGAATTCATAGACGTGGCCTTCAGCTATCAATAATTGTAATCCTGAGGTGTCCAAGTTGTCGGGTAAATCCCTCGCGCGCACAGGGTATCCAATGCTTAGGTTTTTACGTGGAGTAACCGAGTCTAGATGATCTATATGGAAGTCGACAAGTTCGTGAAGAAGGAGATCCTCGCGATGGGCGGAGGCAGCCTCACACGGTCCATGCCGCCGATCCCCCCCAACGCCATAAACCTCCTGGCGGGGGACCCCGACTTCAACCAGCCCGAGTTCATCAGCAAGGCGGTCTACGACGCGATGAAAGAGGGGCACACCCACTACGCCTTCGGCGGCGACCCCGCCTTCAAGGCCGCGATAGCGGACTACTACGGGAAGTACGGGGTCGAGGTGGACCCAGCGAAGCAGGTCCTCATCACCTCCGGCGGGAGCCAGGCCATCTTCAGGGCCTTCGGGACCATCCTGAACCCCGGGGACGAGGTGCTGCTCATGGACCCCTGCTACACGGGCTACGCCCAACCAGCGGCATACTTCGGGGCCAAGATCACTCGCGCAGCCCAAAAGAAGGACGAGAAGGGGCTCTACAGGCCTGACTTCGAAAACATCGAGGCAGCCATCACAGACAAGACCAAGGCGGTCCTCTTCTGCAGCCCCGACAACCCGACAGGGGCGGTCTGGACGGAGGCGGAGATCGGGAGGCTGGCCGAGATAGCCGTTGAGAAGGACGTGCTGGTGATCTCGGACGAGATCTACACGGAGTTCATCTGGGACGGGAAGCACGTGCCCATCATCGATAAGCCGGGGATGGAGGAGAGGACCATGGTGCTTATGAGCTTCAGCAAGACCTTCGCCTGGACCGGCTGCAGGGCGGGGTACATCATCGCTGGCCCCCAGCTGATGGAGAAGATCAATCAGGTCCCCATAGGCATCACCGGTATGCCCCTCCCCTTCCAGAAGGCGGCCACCAAGGCCCTGGCGGAGGGCTGGGACTTCGTGGACTCCATGAGGGAGGAGTATAAAAAGCGTATAGACGCTGTGGTTCCCCGGCTCAACGAGATAGACGGGGTCTCCTGCCCCATGCCCGAGGGTGCCTTCTATGTCTTCCCCGACGTCAGTGGCCTCGGGGTGCCCAGTATGCAGCTTCTAATGGGGCTGTTGCAGGGAGGGGAGGTCCTTGTGGCCCCCGGCTCCGTCTACGGCCCGAAGGGTGAGGGCCATGTGAGGCTTGCCTTGGTCAAGCCGGTGGATGTCCTTGAGGAGGCCGTCGACAGGCTCGAGAAGTACTTCAGTGGCCTGAAGGGCTAGCTCCCCTCCTATTTTTCCTCTACTTTTTGAGGTATCCTATTGCGGCTCTGACCGATCTCTTCTCGTCCTCCCAGTACAGGGTCTCAAGGGCTTTCTCCGGTGAAAGCCACGCGTGGTCTAATATGGCGGTGTCTTCCTCGCTCCCACTCTGAAGCGTCACGGCCTCGTCGATGTTCGCCTCCACAAGGTAGGCCGAGACCATGTGCCTCTTATCCTTGTTTTCGAACTCGTAGTAGTTGATCTTCTCAAGGACCTGGACCTCTTTGAGGCCTACCTCCTCCCCGATCTCCCGCTTCAAAGCCTCGGGATCCGCCTCCCCTTCCGCGACGCCCCCCTTCACGAGCCTCCAGACCAACTCGTCCATTCTCGTGTCGTGTATCATTATGAGGAGCATCTTTCCCTTTTCTGCGTCGTAGATGACTGCCTGGACGGACGGTCTTTCGATTACCATGGCTCACACCATCCACAAGATATGGCTGTGAATTTAGGGGTATCTCTACTCCTTGAGCTGGATCCAGAGGTCAAAAACCCATTCGCTCTGGGACTCCTCCCCAGGGTTGAGGTGCTCCTCGTAGCCGTTGACCCAGCCGTGCTCCCCCCTCCTCCAGTCCACCTTCTCGTACTCGCTCTCCTCTATCCAGCCGTGGATGCGCCCCCAGGCCTCCGTTATGTTCTCCAAGTCCTTGAACCTGAGGGCTGCGTATAACCCACCGGATATCTCACGGATCTCCAGGCCGCCCTCCGCCTCCACGTCGGGGCCTATCGTGATGTAGGACTCGTATCCGTGGGGCTCAGGGTCGTTCGTCGGGTATGTGTTCCTGCCGAACTGGCGCGCCCCCGATCCCTCGTCGAGGAGCCCCCTCGCCTCGGCCCAGCCCCTGACCTCACTCGCTGCGTCCTCCTCCGGGGTTTCGCTCAGGGCGTGGGCGTACAGGGCCCTCATGGTCTCCAGCCTTTCCAGCCGTACCTCCATATAGTCCGTGGAATCCCTCCGATGCAATCCATGTATAGTCGTTTTCCATTTTTTAAGGTGTTTAAATAAGAATAATCTAAAACAGGCTCTCTCATGGTGAGACTGAAATACGGTGGGGGGCACTCTCCATGGGAGAAAGTATTCGCATGTACAAGAGGATCGGGATCCTCGGCGGGATGACCGCTGAGTCTACGGTATCGTATTATCAGCACATCTTCAGGAGGTACGAGGAGCTATACGGGAACCTGGCCTACCCGGAGATGGTCATCTACGACGTGAGCTTCCAGAGGTTCGAGGACTGGATGGGCGTGGAGGACTGGGCCAGCATCGAGGAGGGGCTCATGGACGGCCTGAGGAGGCTCCACGCCGCGGGGGCCGACTTCGCTGTCATCGCCACGAACACTATGCACATCCTCTTCGACAAGCTCCAGGCGAGGTCCCCCATCCCAATGCTGAGCATTGTCGACGCCACGGCGGAGGCCGTCAAGGAGGCAGGGCTGGACACCGTTGGCCTCCTGGGCACCCGCTTCACAATGGAGAAGCCCTTCTACGTTGAGGGGCTGAAGAATCACGGCATCGAGGCCATCGTGCCAGGGGAGGAGGAGAGGGCATACGTCGACCGGGTGGTCTTCCAGGAGCTCTCGTTGGGGAAGCTGCTGCCCGAGTCTAGGAAGGGCTACTTGGAGATCATCGATGGATTGGTGGAGAGGGGGGCCCAGGGCGTCGTTCTGGGGTGCACGGAGATACCTCTCCTTGTCACCCCTGAGCATACGGACGTGAAGCTATTCGACACCGCTGTCATCCACGCCGAGAAGGCGCTCCAGCACGCCCTAGAGGGATAGCCCCTCCTGGGACAGGTCCAGCAGCGCCACCGGCTCTCCCTCCCGCAGGTACACCCTCGGCGTGAAGGGATTGAGGTGGTTCATGAGGCTGTAGACCATCCAGCCCGAGGCCTCCACCATCTTCACCAGGCTGTTCTCTCCCTCCCTCCCGATCACCTCGGCCACGTCGCCCGGGGAGGCCTCCATCGATGTGAGGTCCAGGAGGTAGTGGTTCAGGG
>JAUWDP010000045.1 GCA_030608725.1 Candidatus Bathyarchaeota archaeon | reverse complement strand
TGACGGTGTGCTGCTGCCCCCCGTACACCTCATCGCCGATGGACGGGATGATGATGGGCTCGTAGCCGTCCATCGCGTAGAGGACGTCAAGCCTTCCATAGCCGTATGTGTTGTCAGGTGAAGGTGACAAATCCACCGCCCTGTTGAGGATTATCTGCCTCAGAGCATCCGAGGGGACCCCAGGATACGCCTGGATCAGGAGAGCCATGGCCCCCGCAACGACAGCCGATGCCGCGCTGGTGCCCTCCATGACCATGTACCCTCCGTCAAGGGAGGTGGTGTGGACCCCTGACGGGGCGACTATGTCGGGTTTCACCCTGCCGTCCAGGGTTGGCCCCCGGCTGCTTGAAGGCAATATCTGATACATCTGGCTCAAGGCGCCGACAGCGATCACGCCTCTCCCATCAGCGGGGGAGCCAACAGAGGTCTCCTCTGGGCCCTCGTTCCCGACCGCGGCCACCACGGTGACCCCGAGGGAGCTCAGACCGTCCATGGTCGCGGAGAGCCAGTCTGACCCGTCAGCCCTTGCAGGCCTGAGAGAGGAGGCTATGAGGATAACGTCCGCACCGTTCTCCACCGCCCACTCGGCGCCGCTTATCAGGGGTACCTGATACGAGAGCCCCCTCTCGCCCGTCTTGGCTATCAGGAGCCACGCGGATGGAGCAACCTTGGCCACGATGCCGGCGAGGCCTGTGCCGTGGCCGTCGGTGTCTTCCGCGACCAAGTCTCCGTTCACGAGATCGATCTGGGCCAGGATCCTGCCGCTCAGCGACGGATGATCTGCGTCGATCCCCGAGTCGAGGATCGCCACCCTAGTCCCTAGACCATAGAAGCCCATGTCGTGGACCTGGTCGGCGCGTATCATGACCATATCCCAGTCGTCGGAGCCGTAGTTCGTGGCTGGGGCGGTCGCCGTTAATGAGGCCTGCGTCAGGGGTCTTTCCGGGTACGACCTTACCCTGCCCAGCTCATCGGGTAGACCTGCTATCTGGGAGGCTGCTCCCCTCGCGACGATGAAGTTTCCCAGCCAGTGCTGCTCAAGGACCTGTATGCCCATCTCCCGGAGGTGGGATACGGCTGCCTTCTGCTGATCCAGTACCAGCCTCTTGAAGTCCGAGATCACCTTAACGCCTTCGTATAAACCTTCAGAGTGTAGCTCCAACAGGAATTTAATTAAGCCACCCTCAGCGGGAACTGAGGACTGCACCCCTTCGGATCCGGATGGGATTGTGATGTTAGTAGAGAACTGGGGGATTAGCACGAGGGATATTATGGTGAAACAGATCAGACGTTTCCTGTTTGAGATCCCTACTGTTGCCTCTCTGAGAACACTCATAACTAAATCATTATTCGTAGGGAACTATGTTTCTTAATAAAATATTGAATCAAGCATACATGAAATAGTCCAATATCTCAGAATCTGACGAGGAATCGGTTTATGCCGTACTCATCCGCCGTTTATTCAAGTAAAAAAGGGAGTTACAGGCTCATATTTGGTGGGCTCAGTTGAGACCTACCAGGCCACCGCTTGGCCGTCAGCCCTGGGGTCGGAGCCACCGCATAAGGCGCCCGAGTTGGGGTCCCTCGTGATTATCTGTCCTCTTCCGAAACCGTATCTGTAGGCCCCGGCGCGGGGCGACACCGTGTGGCCCATCCGTGAGAGGGCGGCCATCACATCGAGTGGGATCCCCTCCTCCAGAGCCACGTTGCTGCCGGATGTCCTACTGTTGATGCAGAAGCGTGGGGCGTCCAGCGCCTCCTGGGGATCCATCCCGAAGTCCACCATGTTGACCACGATCTGGAGGTGCCCCTGGGGCTGCATGAAGTCCCCCATCACGCCGAAGGGTCCGTAGAGCTCCCCGTCCCTCGTCGCCATCCCCGGGATTATGGTGTGGTATGGACGCTTCCCGGGCGCAAGGGCGTTGGGGTGCTCAGGGTCAAGGCTGAAGAGGTTCCCCCGGTTCTGGAGGGTGAAGCCGCAGCCCTTTGGTATTAGTCCTGTTCCGAAGCCGCTCCAGTTGGAGTTGATGAAACTGCAGGCGTTCCCCTCGCCGTCAGCGGTGCAGAAGTAGACGGTATCCGAACCCGCCATAGGTGAGCCCCGTTCGACGTCTGCTTTCGCTCTTGCTGGGTCGAAGAGCTTCCTCCTCTCTGCGGCGTACCTCTTTGATACCAGCTCCTTGATGGGCAGCTCGACCACGTCGGTGTCGGCCACGTACCACCTTGCGTCGGCGAAGGCCAGCCTCATGGCCTCGATCATGGCGTGGAGGTGCTCCGTTGTGCTGTGTTCCATGGAGACGAGGTCAAACTCCTCCACGATGTTGAGGGCTATGAGGGCCGTGATGCCCTGCCCGTTGGGGGGTATCTCGTGGATGTCGGTGCCCCTGTAGTTGGTGGTGATGGGCTCGGGGAAGGTGCTCCTGTGCTTGGCGAGGTCGTCCAGGGTCATCAGGGAGCCCATGGGGTCGATGAGGTCGATGATGGCCTCTGCTATCCTGCCCTCGTAGTAGCCCGCCCTCCCGTGCTCCGCAAGCGTCCTGAAGGTCCTGCCAAGGGTGGGATTCCTCATCATCTCCCCCACGCCTGGCCCCCTCCCGTCGATGAGCATCTCGTTGAAGTTCGGCCCGCTCTTGAGCCGAGCGGCTCCCCTCTGCCAGCTCCGAGCAGTCATGGGGGCCACGGGGAAACCTCCCTCCGCCAGCTCTATCGCAGGGCTGAGGATGTCTGCCATCTCCATGGTGCCGAATTTTTCGATGGTGTCCACCCATCCCTCCGCTGCGCCTGGAACCGTGATGGAGTGGATGCTCAAGCGGGGGATACTTCCCTCGATGCCCAGATCTGCAAGGGCTTCGATGGAGAGGCTGGCTGGTGCGCGTCCGCTCCCGTTGATGCCCTCCACGGTCCTCCTGGAGGAGTCGTAGTACAGGCAGAAGCAGTCGCCACCGATTCCAGTCATAGTCGGCTCTGTCACGTTGAGCGCCGCTGCGACGGCTACGGCGGCGTCTGCTGCGTTGCCCCCCATCTGGAGGACCCTAAGGCCCGCCTCTGAGGCGAGGGGCTGGCTTGAGGCAACCATGCCGCGCCTACCGTAGACGGCTGAACGGCGGGAGTTGTAAGACATGCGCCAAGTGTTTCCATCTGTGTTCAAAAGTCTATCGGACCTGTTTCTAAGAATAATCGAATGTATGAGAAAGCCTTATTATCGGTAGGAGGACCTTTTTGTCATTAATTTTGTGATAAAAATGGGAGACACATCGCACTCTAGTCCTGGCACGCTGACCACGGTCGCCCTCTTCGCCGCCAACTTCGGTGTGACGCCGACTCAGATGGTGATAACTCTCTTCCTCCTCGATATCGCTGAGACTTTCGGTGCACCCCCAGGTGTGGTGGGGCAGGTCCAGACCCTTTCCTCAGCCCTTGCCGTCGTCGTCGCTCTCCTCACGGGGGTGCTTACAGTCAGGTTCAAGCCCAGAACGCTGCTCATAGTCGGAATCACGTTCATTGGGATCTCAGCCCTAGGCTGCTTTGTCTCCGTTAACTTTGGGATGCTCTTGGTAGCGTACTCCTTCTCGGGGGTCGGGATGGCGATGGCGATGCCCATGAACATGACCCTTGTCGCTGAACTTTACCCCTCTGAGAGGAGGACGGGTGTCCTGGGGATCATCAACACGGGGATGACGCTGTCTTACCTCGTGGGGCCACCTATCGTGAACTACTTCGCGGGAATCGGAGGGTGGAGAGCCCCCATGCTGTACTACGTTGTGCCGATTACCGTCCTCAGCCTTCTCCTCATATTGAGGGGGGTCCCGAAGACCAAGGATAGGGTGGTTGAAATTTCTGATGTGGGGCTCCTGGACGGCTTCAGGGGCGTCTTCGCCGTCAGGTCCGCTGTATGGTGCCTCGCGGCCGCGGCCATCATGATGTTCTCCTGGCAGTTCCTGGCCCTGTACAGTATCTCGTTCTACAGGGAGAGGTTCCTCATCTCCACAGGGATGGCGTCGCTCGTACTTCTGACGATGTCCGTCTGCACGACTTTGGGGAACCTTCTCTGTGGTAAGGTGGTGGGGAGGGTTGGGCGGAAGCGAACTGCTGTGATCGCCTCTGTGATCTGCGGTGTGTTCCTCGTGGGGTTCGCTGTTGTACCTGACCTCTGGCTCTCCATCGCCGGGAGGCTCATGACGGGTCTGGCGGGACCCTTCGTGTACACGGCTTCGAGCAGCCTGGCCCTTGAGATGGTGCCCAGCTTCAGGGGAGTCATGATGTCTCTGAACTCCGTGGCGTTCCAGATGGGGACCGCCCTGGGGGCGGCTGTCGGCGGTGCGATGCTCCTATCCTACAGCTACGAGACGGTTGGGGTGGTCTTGGGTGTCTTCATGTTTCTCCCCGCTATCATCTATCAGTTCCTGATCAAGGACCCGGAGGGCCAGAGAGCCGATTCCCCTACTCAGGCTTCCTGAGTGGGACCTCTCCCTGCTCAACGGGAACCCTCGTGACCCTGAAGACGACGGGACGCTCCGAGTCGGGGCAGTTATAGTACTTGATCTTGTCCATGTAGTCCCAGGGCTCCGTGACCTCCCTGCACATCGCCGATGTCAGGGGGAGAATCGCGCTGAAGGCCGCCAAGCAGACGCTGTCGGTCTCCTCAAGGACGAGGCGCCCAGGGTTCCCTGTGACGGTTACCCTGTCTCCCACCCCGTAGATCTTGCAGGGACCGGAGACGTGGGTCGGCTCACCGTCCAAGCTTCTGGGTTCGTTCACCTCGACGACTTCAAACACTACTTTGTACATAATGAGATCTTGGGTGCTGAAGCGATGAAAAGGTTTACTGGCTCGGAATATGCCAGGTTTTCCCCTCAGGTTTGATGTTTGTAAGGTAAGATCGGTCTTGACGAAGGTTTTTGAGACAAGGGAACAAGGTAGAGAGCAAGTGACACTTATGCAGGAGAGAGAGTTCCGCGAGCTGTGCGAGCAACGTGGGCTGGACGAGAAGGAGATCGAGTCGGCTGTGAGTTCAGTTATAACGTTTGAGGAGTTCCTCACGGGGAAGCATAGGACTCTAGAGGAGATGACCATCGACGACATCAAGGAACACATCTCAGAGCTGATAAATCAAGACAAGAACACATGGGAGAGGCTGACGGCCCTAGCCAGGTACAGCGACATGATAAAGAAGAACGAGGTCTACGTCTACTTCACCTCGGTACTCGGGGGGAGGACCGTGCTCCCCTCGATCTCAGAGAGGCTTGCCGACCTCGCTGGAGCCGAGACACGGGACAAGATATTCACGAGTATCGAGGCCCCGCCCCTCGGTTCACCGCCGGAAGAGTTTCCCAAGGTGACGGGGAGGCTGGTGGAGAGGCTTGAGCGCGAGTTGGGCTCCGATCTCTGCCATGATGTGCTTGCGGGTAACCACCACAGGATCCCGGTTGAGAACTTCGAGAAGCATAAGCTCTGGCTGGAGGAGGAGGGGAGCATCGAGGGCTACCTTAAGAGGCTCCACGGCGCGGCGGTGGCCGAGCTCGAGGAGTACTCAAGGGAGGGGAAGATCTGGTACGAGCAGGAGGTCACCCCAGAGGTGGTGGAGTTCGTCAGGGGCAACCAGGAGATGCTCTCAGGGGTCCGGGAGGGCGACTGGATCTACATGACCAAGATTCCGTACGCCCCCAAGGACTACCTCACGGCGACCGACCCCGTGATGAAGAGGTACTACGGATGCCACTGCCCCCTCGCCAGGGAGGCCATACTGATGGATGAGACTGACATCCCGTTGACCTGGTGCTACTGCAGCGGGGGCTACGGGAAGCTCAAGTTCGATGTCATCTTCGGGGAGCCCACCGAGGTGGAGGTCCTCGAGAGCACCCTGGCCGGTGACGAACGTTGCCGCTTCAGGGTGAAGATTCCTGAAGGCAAACGTGATTAGCCCTTTTGACTAGTGAACGGATCTCAGAGATCCCTATAAGTTGGTGGCGCCCGCGACTCGTAAATAGTCTCAAACAGCTTCACTTGAATATTTTGACTCGGCTGCCGAGTGCTTGACCTGGAATCCCTCTGGTGAATCTGACTCTGAGAGTCCCTGTCCTGCCGTGGACGCTGACGATCTTACCAACGATCTTGGGATCGTCGACAGGCCAGCCCACTTTTGATCCAATCATCCGCCCGGCTTCCGATGGCTCTACATTCAGGACCTTTATCAGGCACTGTCTGGGGTCCTGAGCTTTCCTACCAATCCGATAATTCAGAATTAAACCTTCTACCAATACCAAAGTCATCTTAACCTCCACATCTTTATTTCTGCCCCTTAGCCGGGCATCGGGGGTCCTTGGTCCTCCCCTGTATGCTGCAGACGAAGTATCTTGCACACTTGCCATTATTATCGGTGTAATAACTTGGGAGTATGGGGCACTTTTGGCGCATGATAACTTCGTCCTTTCGCATAAGAACTCCCGTTGATAATGTTATAAGTATCGGTGTCAAGAGGGGGAAATTCCAGATACGTCAAAAAGAGTTGTGGAAATAATGAAGGTCTTTCAGTCCACCAGCATATAATGAAGGTTGCATTGGTTATAGGTACTTAGACCCTAGGTCATTAATTCCGAGCCAATTATCCATGTTTCAAAGGGGCTTCGTGCGAGCGTGCGTCGCGTGCGAATTCAATTGGTGTATTGGGTGATTTGATTTGTGTAGAACTGAATTAGTCGGTTGATGTTGTTCTCAATCGTAAAATCGTATCTTTTCTTGATCACAATCTCTTTTAGTTCATTACTTCCAAAAAGTTGTTCCTTCATATCGTTAAAGCTGTTGATGACAAGACCGACCTTATGTTCCTCGACGAACATGCTGAGGGTCTTGTGGGGAAGAGTCAAGACGGGAAGCCCGCATGCGATATATTCAATAGCCTTGTTGGGTAGGCAAACGTCGAGATGCTCTTTATTCATCACATCGTTGAAGCCAGCCCACCCAAAATCGTATTTTTGTAACTCATCGTGCATCAGCGTCTTCCGGTCGAAATGCCCGTGGTAGTGGACAAGGTCCTCCTCCTCAGCCAGTAAGGAGTACGCCTCATCCTCTCTCGCTGCGTATATGTGAATGTGGAAACCTTGCTCCGCTATTTCCCTGAATATCCCTCTGAGGTCATAATGGTGGCCCTCTATCTGGCTGGTGATGGTACCAGCATACACGATGTGAATCTCACCAGACTTATCCGAATATTTATCGGTCAAGTCCCAGGGCATCATGTCCTCGGAGACATAGTTGCGAAAGACTAGTTCGGACTCGTCGACGGTATACCGTTTCCTGATGTAGTCTCCAACCCCTTTAGTAACGTATAACCTGCCGTCGCTCTCTTCGTTCGCTATCTTCTCTTCCTCAGCATATTTCTGTATTCTATCCTCGTCATCACCGACATAGTAACCCATCTTCCGCATAGTCAGTGCGTCATGAGTGTCGTGGATGATCGGGATATCGTCTACTGCGTTTATCGCTGATACTGTAAGGAAGTCTGGCGCATTGTGGCTGTGGATGATAT
>JAUWDP010000306.1 GCA_030608725.1 Candidatus Bathyarchaeota archaeon | reverse complement strand
TTCTTCTCCGCTAATCAGGGCACACACCTGTCACTTGAGTTTCCACATCAATATATGACCGGTTTTTCTTCATCGTAACACAGCGTTAGTGTATAAAACAGTAGCCATACATCGACGTCTCTCGCTGGAGAGACTAAATCAAGCAGGATCCATGAGATGAATAAGGAAATGTTTTCTTAGATGAGCGCAATGAAATTAATGGAGTCGGTGGGAGCATGGCTAAATGCGCTGTATGCGGAGAGAACATCGGGTTCTTCTCGGATAAGTTGAAGTGCAAGCAGTGCGGAGCCTGGCTCTGCAAGGACCACAAGTACATCGCAGTCCAGTCCAACAGGTGCCCTGTGTGCGGGAAGCATAACCCTGCATGACTTTTAGTGAGAATAGATCTAAGGAAAAAGGGGTCCTGGGTCGAGGAACATTAGTCTATAGCTCCTTGATGACCTCGTCGCTGAACCTGGAGAGCCTCTCCTTCATCTCCTCGAGGGTCGTGGCTGGCCTTATGTAGATGACCATCATCTTCACGCCTAGGTCCTCGGCCTTCCTGAACTTCTCCACCAAGGCCTCCGGCGTCCCTGAGAAGACATCGCTCTTCACGTCCTCCACGGACCTTTTAGACCTCTCCGCTATCCGTTTCGCCATGGCCTCGTATTCCTCATCGCTCTCGTTGACGGTCACCTGGGCTGCGAAGCCCGAGAAGTAGTAGTCCTCAAGCCTCTTCCCGTTCCTCTCCAGGGCAGGTACTAGGAGTTCCCTGATCTTCTCGAGGGAGTCAACTCCACCTCCGTTGTTCAGCCCGTCCGCGTACTTGGCGGCAATGCGTATCATCCTGGGCTTGTCGGCCCCCACGGAGATCCTCATGGGATGCTGCACTGGCGGGGGGAGGTTGATGGCGTCCCTGAGGGTCCAGTACTTGCCCTCGTAGGAGAAGACGTCGTTATCGAACATCCCCCTGAGTATCTGCAGTGCCTCCTTGAACCGGTCCACCCTCACCCCAGCGGAGGGCATCCCCCGCCCCCTCTCCATGAGGTCGTAGCCCAGGTATTCAGGCTCGTTCCAGCCAGCACCGATGAGGAGCTCATACCGCCCCCCCGACATACGGTCCAGTGTGGAGACCGACTTGGCCAGGAACGCCGGGTTCCTCAGGGAGTTGAAGAGGACAATGTGCCCCAGCCTGATCCGCTTGGTCTGCACGCCTATCCCCGCCATCGCCGTCCAGGCTTCCAGGTAGGGCTCCATGCCCCCCTGCCTCATCGAGTGGACGTGGTCGTTCAGGAACACCCCGAAGAGGCCCAGCTCCTCAGCGTACCGGGCCATCTCGACCATCCCCTCGTAGGTATCCGCGGGTCTGATGTAGTATCCAAACTCCATACCAGAGGAGAACGGGGTCGAGATATTTAGGGATTATATCATTGAGGATGTGTCCAGTGATTCTCTGAACGATTCTACGAACATCTTATACTACAAACGGCTCCATGATAGTGTTGAGGAATCTGAATGGCTAACCTTGGGCTGGAGGGGGCGCTGACCTTCTTCTACTACAACGACCTCGAAGAGGCCTCCGACTTCTACGAGGAGGTCATGGGCTTCGAGAGGGTAATGGACCTGGAGTGGGTGAAGATCTACAGGATCAAGGACAACTCCCACCTGGGGCTGGTGAACGCGGAGAGGGGCAGCCACAAGCCGAACCCCATCAAGCCCGTGAGGCTCCAGCTCATGGTGGAGGACGCCCAGTCATGGTTCGACTACCTGAAGGGGAAGGGGCTTGAGATGGACCGTGAGGAGCTCCACGTCGGAGAGGAGCTCAAGATAAAGGCCTTCACCGTCAAGGACCCTGAGGGCTACACCGTCGAGATCTGCGAGTTCCTGACCCCATACGGGCTCTAAGAGCCTAGGCGGCGACGGCGCTCACTGCATCTGCAATCGCATCCAGATCGGACTCCCTGTTCCAGAACCCGATGGAGAGGCGTACGCCTACAGGCTCCGTTACGGAGATGATCCTCGTGAAGATGTTCCCCTCCCTGAGCTTCGCAACCACGTCTCGCGGCTCCACGCCCAGCACACTGAAAGTCAATAAGCTGCTCTGACCCCGTTCCGAGATGAGAGTGACATCAGAGATGTCGCTGAGACGGTCCCAGAGCGCGTTGTACAGCTCCATGCATCGCCCGAAGACGTAGGGCCATCCCACCTCCTCTCCGAGCCATCTGAGGCAGGCGGTGCCCCCCAAGATTACGGGGAGGGGCCTGGTGCTAACCTCGTACCTCTGATCGGTCTCCATGAGGGTCACCCCGTCCCCCATCCCGTGGCCCGAGGCCGAGAAGACCCCCGTGTACGTGGAATGGATATGGCTTAGCGCCT
>JAUWDP010000062.1 GCA_030608725.1 Candidatus Bathyarchaeota archaeon | reverse complement strand
ACAGCTGACCTCTCCACAGTCGATTTAAAAAACTTCATCGACGACCCCGAGGAGACGGTGGAAGATTTTCTAAAAACATTGGAAGAGTTCAAGGAGAGGCTGATTGAATCCCGGGCAGAACATGAAACAACTCAGAAAGAGAGAGCAAAGCCTCATAGAGGCGAGGGCACGGTTAGAAGGAGTCAGAGCGCTTGAACCCGAGGAGCTGCGGAGATGCATAGCCGTCGGAATTGTTGACCTCAACATCATTGAACGGCTGCGCGCGCGCGTTCATCTGCATTCTAAATAAGTGATTTACCTCACAGCAAAACTCTTATTAATTCTAAAGGCCTCACCCCATGGGAAATGAGTGTGGCTGTCGTCGGCCCCCCCTCCTTTGTATCATGCTTTGAACTCGCAGGAGCGGTTGGCTTCGAGGCCGGGAGCGGAGAGGAGGTTGCGGGGGTACTCAGCGACCTCGTCGAGGGGTCTAATTATAAATTGATGATCGTACCGGAAAGATTCGCCGACGACACCTTCAAGATCCGTAGTCTCATCATGTCGAGGGGGGACGTCACACCGGTCTTCGCCCTCGTCCCGGATCTCACCGGGATGAGCGGGATGAGGCTTGAAGAGCTTAAGAGGATCATATCCCTCGCCATAGGCGCAGAGCTAGAGTTGTGATAATATGGAAATTGACAGGGTTATCTCGATCAGTGAGCGGCTCCAAGATCTGCTCAAGAACGCCGAGAAGGAGGCGGACGACATCGTCGCCAGGGCTCATGAGCAGGCCGAGAGGATGGTCTCCAAAGCTAAGGTGGAAGCAGAGAAAAAGATCCAACTAGCCCAGCTCGGCCAGGATATTGACGAATATCTAAGGGAGGAGGAGGAAAAGGTAAAGAAGGAAGCCGAGAAGATCCTCAAAGAATTCCGAAACCGTAGTGAGACCTTAAAGCGAACGGCAGAGGAAAGGCTACAGCAGGCCGTAGAGCTTATCGTAAATGAGGCGGTGGTGGAATGAATCAAAGTACGGTAGAGGTCGAGGCAAGGCTCATAGAGAGGATCGTGGAGCGACGGAACACGTTGCTCGCGAACGCAGAGACGGAGGCCGAGAACATCCTTAAAGCCGCCGAGGAAGAGGCTAGGAAGATCACGGAGGAAGGAGACCAACAGATCCTTGGGGTCATAGGCTCCGAGCTGAGGGCGATCAGAGATCGGATTCTCGGCAGGGCCAACGTCGACGTGAAGAAGATGCTCGTGGAGATGAGGGAGCAGGCCATCTCCCGAGGCTTCGACGAGGCGGAGAAGAGGCTCATCGGCATAGCCACCGGGGAGGATGATAGCGTAGACTATTGGGACCTCCTCAAGAGGCTCATTGTTGAGGCCTGCTCCTCGATAGGTGGAGGAGAGTTCCTCGTATCCGCGAACGAACGAGACACCAAACTCCTAAAGCGCCGCGCGCGGGCGCTCGAGGTCAAGGAGTTGCTGAACAAGACCCTTGGAGGAGATATCGATCTCGTCGTTGAGGAACCGACAGAATGCCTTGGGGGTGTCATCGTCCGGAACAGGGAGGGAACGAAGATCTTCTACAACACCCTTAAGGGGAGGCTCCTAAGGGTGAGGAGGAGGATCGAGGCCGAGATCGCCGAGGTTCTGGGTGTGAGTTGATAGGACATGTCGATCGTAGGCACTATTGAGAGGATCAACGGCTCGTTGATCCTGGCAAGGTTCGTGGAGAGACCGAAGATCGGTGACCTCGTACAAGTCGGCGACCTTGAGCTCATGGGCGAGGTCGTCCGTCTAACAGAGGATATCGCAGCTATCCAGTGTTATGAGATCACGAGCGGGCTGAGGCCGGGGGAGCCGGTGGTCGACACGGGGATGCCGCTGGTCGCAGAGCTTGGGCCAGGATTGATGGGGACGATCTTCGATGGGGTCGAGAGGTCCGAGATTGAACTCTTGAAGCTCGCTGGCTCCTTCATCACACGGGGCATCAACATCCCGCCCCTTGACAGGGAGAAGAGGTGGCCCTTCGTCCCTAGGGTGAAGAGGGGCGACAGGGTGGTGGAGGGCGACATCATCGGCGTGGTCCAGGAGACCCCTGCCCTCCAGCATAGGATCCTCATCCCCTTGGGCATGGCGGGGGTCGTAACGGAGATCGTTGAAGGCGACTTCACCGTCGATGAGCCCGTTGCCTCCATCGAGGCGGGAGGAGCCACACAGGAGGTTAAGATGATGCAGAGGTGGCCGATCAGGGTTCCAAGACCGTTCAAAGAACGCATACCTCTAGAGATGCCTCTCATAACCGGGCAACGCGTCATCGACACCTTCTTCCCCGTAGCAAAGGGGGGCGCGGCCAGCATACCCGGAGGATTCGGGACCGGGAAGACAGTCATGCTGCAGCAGATCGCGAAGTGGGCCGACGCCGACATAATTGTATACGTCGGCTGCGGTGAACGGGGGAACGAGATGGCCGACGTCGTCACCCACTTCCCGGAGATAACAGACCCAAGAACCGGGAGACGCCTGATCGAGAGGACGATCATCGTCGCCAATGTGAGCAACATGCCGGTCTCTGCCAGAGAGGCCAGCGTATATATGGGCGTCACCATCGGGGAGTACTTTAGGGATCAGGGCTACGACGTAGCCCTCATGGCCGACTCGACTTCTCGCTGGGCTGAGGCGCTGAGGGACATCTCCGGCAGGCTCGAGGAGATACCCGCCGAGGCCGGCTACCCCGCATACCTGTCAGATAGAATTGCGGAGATCTACGAGCGGGCTGGAAGGGTCCTCACCCTAGGCAGCGGAGAACGTATGGGCTCGGTTAGCATACTGGGCGCCGTCTCCCCGCCTGGAGGCGACTTCAGCGAGCCTGTGACGACCCACACGCTCAGATTCATCGGGACCTTCTGGGCCCTCGACACCGAGCTCGCCTTCAGACGCCACTTCCCCGCGATCCATTGGCTGCGGAGCTTCACGAGATACCTCGACGTGGTCTCGAGGTGGTGGTCGAAGTACGACCCCGGGTGGGAGCAGCTACGCGCCCGGGCTCTGGGGCTGTTGGAAGAGGCCTCCGAGATCGAGGAGACGGCTAGGATCATAGGGGAGAAGGCGCTGCCGGACGAGCAGAGGCTCATCCTTCTGATCGCGGAGATGCTCCGGGAGGGGTTCCTGATCCAGAATGCCTACCACGAGGTCGACACCTACTGCGAGGCCGAGAAGCAGGCGAGTATGCTCAGGGTCCTCATCGACTTCTACGACTCCGTCGAACCGTTGATAAGGCATGGAGTCCCCATCGACAGGGTCAGGGAGTTCGGCAGCATAACCGAACTCATGAGGCTGAAGGAGCGTAAAGGGGTTGAACCGATCGAGAGAGTGAGAGACGAGATGAGACGGCAGATCGACGAGGTCGCCGAGGAGTACGAGGTGAAGATAGGTTGAGGGTGGAGGAAGCTGGGCTCATCTATAAGACGAGCCGGGAGATCCGGGGCCCGATCATCTTCGTGGAGGATGTCAGAGGCGTCGCCTACGACGAGATCGTCAGGGTCATCACGCCCAGCGGCGACGAGGTCACGGGCTCCGTTCTCGACGTTTCGAAGGAGTGGGCCTTAGTCCAGGTCTTCGGCGAGACCGATGGGATGGACCTGAATGTCGGCATACGCTTCACAGGGGAGACTCAGAAGATCCCCGTTTCCGACGAGCTTGTAGGCCGAGTCTTTAGCGGCAGCTTCAAGCCCCTCGACGGTATAGGCCGGCCTCTAAGCACAGACCTCCGGGACATCCACGGGGGCGTCATCAACCCCGCGGCCCGTGCTGTCCCAATAGAGTTCATCCAGACAGGCATCTCGGCCATCGATGGTATGAACTCGTTGGTTAGGGGACAGAAGCTCCCAATCTTCTCCGAGTCAGGCCTGCCCCATAACGCTCTTGCAGCCCAGATCGCCAGGCAGGCAACCATCCCCGGCAGGGAGGAGGAGTTCGCCATCGTCTTCGCCGCCATGGGCATCAAGCACGAGGAGGCGGAGTTCTTCCGAGCGGAGTTCGAGAAGACCGGGGCCCTAAGCAAGTCGGTCATGATCCTTAACCTTGCGGACGACCCTCCCATCGAGAGGCTTGTCACACCCCGGATAGCTCAGACGGTCGCCGAGTACCTCGCCTTCGACCTGGGTATGCATATACTCGTCATCCTCACTGACATGACGAACTACGCCGAGGCCCTCCGCTCCATCTCCATCGCCCGGGAGGAGATACCAACGAGGAAGGGATACCCGGGCTACCTGTACAGCGACCTGGCCACCATCTACGAGCGGGCTGGCAGGATCACCGGCGAGAAGGGGTCCGTGACGCTGATGCCGATCCTCACGATGCCTGGTGGAGACATCACGCATCCCGTGCCTGACCTGACGGGATACATCACCGAGGGCCAGCTCCTCCTCCAAAGGGACCTCTTCCTCCGGGGCATCCACCCGCCCATGAACGTCCTCCCCAGCCTCTCGAGACTCATGAAGGATGGGATCGGCGAGGATAGTACCAGGAAGGACCACGGCGACGTGTCCAACCAGCTGTACATGGCCTACGCAGAAGGGACAAGGGCCAGGGGCCTCGTCAGGATCGTCGGCCACGTGGGCCTCAGCGAGCGGGAGCGGACCTGGCTCGAGTTCGCCGACAGGTTCGAAAGGGAGTTCGTGAATCAGGGACTGTACGAGAACAGGACGATCGAGAAGTCCCTGGACATCGCATGGGACCTGCTCTCGATCCTGCCGGAGGAGGACCTCATCAGGATCAGAGAGGCTTATATCAAGGAGTTCCATCCTAAACACAGAAGCGTGAGCTAGGTTGTCTTCCATGAGCGATGTCCGACCCACAAAAGGGTTCCTCATCGAGATGAAGAAGAGGATATCGTTCATCGAGCGGGGGTGCGAGTTCCTCAAGCTGAAGAGGGACCAGCTGGCGAAGGAACTCAGCGCCTCCATCGATGTCCTTCGGGGCCGAAGAGGGACGCTGGAGGACCAGCTGAGGAGGATCTACGATCTCGTCGCCTCAGCCTACCTTTCGCTCGGGCCCGCCGAGGTGGGGTCCCAGGCCAGCTCTATCAGGAAGGAGCTTGCCATCGACGCTCTGCCCGTAAGTGTCATGGGGGTTCTCTACCCCCGTATCAGAGTCCGGTCCAAGCCGAGGGTCGAGGGAAAGCTGGACATAGCGCTCTCGAGGGCCGCTGAACTCGCTTCAGGGATTATGGAGGAGCTCATCCAGATCGCGGAGTTCGAGGCTAGGGTGGAGCGGATCGCAGACGAACTCGGGAAGACGAATCGAAAGGTAAACGCCTTGGAGAACATCGTAATCCCCGACTATAAGCAGACGATGAAGTTTATAGAGGATAAGCTAGACGAGGAGGCCCTCGAGGAACTGGTGCGGATAAAGCTGATTGGGGGTGCCCTAGCACGACGGAGAGAGTGAGCCCCGGCCTAGCCTACGTGGTTGTAAGATGCCACGCCATGAGGGCGGAGCTGATCGACCCTGAGACCATGAGGTCCCTGGCCGAAGCGAGGGATATGGAGGAGTTCTTAGGGCTCCTATCTCAGACACAGTATAAAGAGATCGTAGGAGAGGCAGGGGAGGGGGTCAGCGCCGTAGAGCTTGAGAGGGCGTTCTATCAGAAGCTCCTCGAAAGGTTGGACCGTGTCGTCAGGGTGGCTCCCACAGGCATGGCCGAGTTCCTCCGGGCCTTCTATTACATGAGGCTTGAAGTCCTGAACCTGAAGCGGATTCTGAGGGGGAAGTCTTCAGATACCTCGATAGAGCGGATCAAGAGGTACCTCATACCGGTCAGCCCATATCTATCCGTGGATTTCGATGATCTCGTTGGGGCTGAGACGATGGCTGACGCTGTCAACCTTCTAGGAAGGACGGTCTACGCTCCCATCAAAGAGAGCTTAGGGTTATGGGAAAAATACGACGCGCTCTGGCCCCTCGAGGCCCGGCTCAACCAGATATACGTGGAGTCGGTTCAGGGATCCCTCTCTAAGATATCCTCAGAGGACAGGGAGATGGTGAGGCAGATCGTCGAGGTCGAGATGTATGTCGAAGACATGCTTTCGGCGATCAATTGGACACGGATGGCCGGGGAACAACCGTCTCTCCCCCCTCTAGAGAGCGTCTTCCCCCTCAAATATGGGACATCTTTGAGAACCATTAAGGAATTGATCGAGGGCAGAGATCACGGTGATGTCGTGAAGGGTTTGGGGGCCCCCTACGCTGAGATCGTTGAGCCCATCATCGTCGATGACGTGGCGTTGGTCAGAACGAATCTGCGCAGGCACGCATACGAGGTGGCCAGAGAGGGGAGGGCGAGAGACGATTTCGGGTTCCCCTGCGTCATGTCATACCTAGTTTCATGCGATGTCGAGAGGGGCGATCTGGTGAGCATCGCTTGGGGGAAGGAGCACGAACTTGAATTCAGGAAGATCCTAAAGTACACCGTCCTTCCCGGCTACGCCCCTTGAGCTTTGATACGCCCCTTTTTTATGCCATGACGATTAACAGGGCCACGATCAGCCCGTAGATGGCCAG